>JAHJZF010000014.1 GCA_018826645.1 Patescibacteria group bacterium
TAAAATTTTTCTATGATGAGGGGCTTTTCGAAATTTCGTTTTTCTTCTAAAAAGATTGCCAAAAACTTCATACTTAGTAATTTAACTTTGCCTTTGGCTTTTGTAGTTTTTATCGTCCTTTTATCGGGCATTGTTCGGGCAGCCACGTTTTCGGGGCGTGTAGGGGCGGATGGTGATGATGGCCGAACCACAAACGATGCAACTTTCAGTGCATCAACACGACCCGCAGTAGGCAGAAGTGCTTCATATCCACTAGATGTATGGCTACGATTTCCCAACGTAACAGTTCCGCAAGGTGCGACGATTACATCAGCGAACCTCTCTTTTACATACTATAGTTATTCCTATGATGCAACGGATGTTTTTTCGAGGATTTACGCCGTAGCTGAAGATAATCATACTGCACCGACCGATCTTTCGACATGGTCCACTGATCATGGCATACTGACCACGGCTTGGAAAAATTGGAATTTTACTCCCGCCGCAGAGGACAAGACCACAGGAGATATGGTAGATGTGATTCAAGAGATTATTAGCCGACCTGGGTGGTCTTCTGGAAATGCTATCGGCATTCAAATCAATGATAATGGTTCGGCCGCAACTACCTGGTACCAGTGGAAAGACTATGAGGGGGGAGGGTCTACTCAAAGTTCTCTTTTAACGATTAATTACAACACTCCTGCAGTTGCCAGTAATGTTTCCGTAGATTCAGGAGCATCTTCTATTGCCCTAACTGAAGGAACAACTAAAAATGTGGTCTGTTCTGGTACGGTTACAGATGCTGATGGATATGCAGATATAACTTCAGTAGAAGCAAGATTTTATAGAGTAGGTGTTGGGGTAACGGCTTCAGACGACCTCAGTAACCACTATACAGTTTTAGGAGATTCTAATTGCGTCCCATCCGGTGGTTCAGGCACAACGGAGACATATACTTGTACTTTTCCTGTCCAATTTTATGCGGACCCTACAGATGTGGGTTCTGCATATGAGTCAGATACCTGGAGGTGTTGGCTAAGTCCGACAGATACGGTTGGACAAGGTACGGCTGGCCTAGATAGTATCGAAATGAACACCCTAATAGCACTAGACGTAACTTCATCTATATCTTACGGAACATTAAATTTGGGGGGAGATACGGGGACGACAGACAAAACTACTATTATAACTAATACGGGTAATAGACAGATAGACGTTCAGTTAGATGGTTATGGAGCTGAAGATGGTGATGGCTATGCTATGACGTGTCAGATTGGGAGTATTCCTATAAATTATGAAACATTTTCATTAAGCGCCTCTACAGCATATGCATCGAAGACCAAACTCTCGGATACGGCTTCTACACAAACTAGCTTTAACTTAACTAAGGGAGCTGCTTCTACGAAAAACATATATTGGGGCCTTGGAATACCTTCGACAGGCTCTTTGGGAGCATGTTCTGGGAAAGTAAACTTCACTGCAATCAGTGGATAGTCTAAAAAGTTATCCACCCCCCTCCCCACCTCATTTATAGTTAATTATTGATATAATAAAAACACTATGAACAATAAGGGCAAGGCATCATTTTCATATTTATTAAGTTTAACTTTGGTCGTTTCAATAAGTTTGGGTCTTGTTGGCTTACAAGGTATAGCGCGAGCAGATCAGGCTAGTTCGAGCGCTACTGTGACAAACTCTTTGCCAGTCGCAAGCTCGGTTACTATCTCTGGCGGCGAGACTATTACATTGACAGAAAACGCCACCACGACCGCGACGGTTACTTTTACGGTTACGGACAACAATACTTGTAGTGATATTGGAGCATCCACCACTGCTGTATTGCATACGACTGCTTCAGGTAGCGCCTGTAGCCCAGATAACGCTAATTGTTATTCAATGACTTGTGGTGCTATAGCAAACTGTACTGGAGGAGCTGATACGATTGGGGACTTCACATGTACCGCTCCGTTAGAATTCTATGCAGACCCTGCCGTTTGGACTGTGACGGTGACTCCCAAAGATAATGCTGGAGCTGGTGCTACTAGTACAGACACAGCAACCGTAGCTGCCCTAACAGCACTAGACGTAACTTCGTCTATCGCATATGGAGCATTGGCCTTAGGGGCGGATACTGCTACTGCAGACCAAACAACTACGGTTACTAATACAGGTAATGGACAGATAGATGTCCAAGTGGATGGCTATGGGGCATCAGATGGGGATGGTTATTCTATGGCATGTACAGTTGGTAATATCACTATAGGTAATGAGAAGTTCCATCTAAGCGCCTCTACAGCATATGCATCTAAAATTGCGCTTACAGATACGGCCGCTACGCAAGCTGCTTTTGACTTAGCCAAAGGAGCTGCCTCCACGAAAGCTGTCTATTGGGGATTTGGTATGCCGGCATCGGGCGTTTCAGGCTCATGTACCGGATACGTGAATTTCACTGCTGTTAGCGGATAGGTGTGGGGGGCTCGTTGTTCAATTATGAAATTTAAAAGAGCCATCATCTTAGTTAGTATTCTCTTGCTCTTTGTCCCGGTTAATGTGTCTCGGGCTGGTTTGGGCATTTCTCCCTCAACGTGGGTTGAGGATCATGGAATGCCCGGATCTCATATTGAGAAAATTTTTACGCTTTCTAGAGGAGAGCCTATTAAGGATCTTTTTTTTGAAGCTGAAGTAACGGGCGATATAGTCGATTGGATTAGCATAGATAAAGGGCTCGAGTTTACGATGCCTAAGGGCAGTCAGCAATTCCCGATAACCGTCACAATAAATGTTCCCCAGAAGGCTGAACATAAGAACTACAAAGGAGAGATTAGGTTGAAATCTACACTTAAAGATAATGAATCTCAGAACGTTGGGGTAAATGTACAAGCCTTGATTCAAATTGATTTGACGGTGGCAAAAGGAGAATTTAAAGATTTTGAGGTTACCCAGATTAGTATACCCAAGCAAGGGGCCGGCAAATTTGTGAACGTTCTGTTAAAAATTTGGAATAGGGGCAATGTGGAGGCTAAGCCAACAAGGCTCGAAGTAACATTTTGGGACAAATATAAATTAGAAGAATTGGCGACTGTAGAAGTTTCTGATTTTTCTGCAATGAAAGCGATTAAGCCGTTCTCTCAAGGAGAAATTACAGTCAAAGTTCCTATTGAGCTCGAGCCTAATGCGTATTGGGCCAATGTAAGTGTTTATGATGGAGATGTCCTTTTGGTGTCTGAAGACATAGTTTTTGAACTTCTCGAAAGAGGGTGGGCGACGTTCTTGATAGCGGTAAAGGCATTCTTTGGTACGACGATAGTCAGAATTATCGGTTTAATAGGCTTGCTTCTTTCGGTAGGGTTTACATTCAGGGCAAAGTTGCGATCTGGAAGAAGAAAATAATTTAAAGGGGATTTCTAGGGTTTGGATTTAAGAGTGTGGACCCCTACAATAAGAGTGGGGGTCGATTGTATTTATGATGTCTAATAAGATTTTCTTTCCACTATTTCTTTTATTACTTCTGCTGTCTATAGGGTTTATTTATAGAGTATATGCGGATATAAGCATTAGCTCTGTCTCAGTTATTGTAATTGATACTTGTGGCAATAGTAGTTGTGGTGTCTCAGAGACTTGCAGTAGTTGTCCTGCGGACTGTGGCGCCTGCGTTGTTCCACCTTCTGGTGGTGGTGGAGGCGGTGGAGGCGGAGGGAGCAGTCCAGCCGACAACACTAAAGTAACCTTAACCGGAAGAGCTTATCCATTAAGCCAAATAGAGGTATTAAAAGATGGAAAGATAGTAGCATCTACTATTGCTGGTAGTGATTCTAGATTCTCTGTTTCGATTGAAGGATTCAACGTTGGTAACCATATTTTCTCTATAATTAGTAAAGATAAAGATGGTGTTCAATCTGAAGTTCTTTCGTATCCACTTACCGTACAGGACGGCGTCACTATTAATATCACCGGAATATTTATAGCTCCGACTCTTTCTGTAGATAAAAGTGAAGTCAGAAAAGGTGAAAATATATCTATATTCGGTCAGGCCTCTCCTCAAAGTTCTATTGTGATTGGAATTAGTTCTCCTCAGGAAATTTTTGCCAATACAGTTGCAGATAAAAACGGCGTTTATTTATATAACTACGATACAGCTTTCTTAGGCTACGGAGGTCATGAGGCAAGATCTAAGGCAGCCGTGAATAATGAAATTAGTGATTTTGGTAAAACAGTGGCTTTTAAAGTGGGAGATAAGACTGTCTACAATACGAACCTAGGGTGTCCCGCTCGAGGTAACTTAAACGGAGATTGTCGCGTGAATCTAATAGACTTTTCCATAGCAGTCTATTGGTATAGAAAACCTCTAAGCACGCAAATTAAATCATTGGAAGCGACTGCCTTAAATGGAGATGGGCAAATTAACCTAATCGATTTAAGCATAATGGCGTATTATTGGACTGGATAATATGAAATACAAAAGCTCGAAATATGTATTGTTTTTTGGCCTAGTAGTCGT
Organism: Patescibacteria group bacterium; assembly: GCA_018826645.1. Classification (GTDB taxonomy): domain Bacteria; phylum Patescibacteriota; class Minisyncoccia; order UBA6257; family Colwellbacteraceae; genus 1-14-0-10-42-22. The sequence goes on from JAHJZF010000014.1 coordinate 4,478, forward strand.
ATTGGCGAGTTCTGTAAATGCTGCTACTTTTAGCTTTGATACACCAATTCAAGATTTAGGGTTGGGGCAAAGAATAGAAGTTAAGGTTCTTCTCGATTCGGGAGGAGAGGCTTTAAATGCAGTGGAAGGCTTAATAAATTTATCGAGCTCCATCTTAGCTATAGATACAATAAATGACGCCAATTCAATTATTTCTTTCTGGAGCGAGCGTCCCAAAATAAACGAAAAAGGCACTATATCTTTTGCTGGGATTATTCCCGGAGGTTGGAATGAAAGCAATGGATTCTTATTTAGTTTTGTCATTACAGCCTTAGACGAAGGTTCGCCCTCGTTAACATTCAATAATCTTATGGCGCTTCTTAATGATGGGATGGGCACTCGAACAAGCGCGCGAGGAGGGACAATTAATTTACAAATAAATAGGGGGACCCCTTTGGTTAATTATATAAACCCCGTTAATGATAAAACTTCTCCAGAGGCATTTGATATTGAGCTTAGCACTAGCACGAGTTTGTTCTCTGGCGACTATTTTATAGCTTTCTCTACCTTAGATAAAAACTCGGGAATAGATAAATATGAAGTTGTCGAGACACCTTGGAGAATATGGAATCAGGGGCGCGCTGATTGGACGCCAGTCGAAAGCCCGTATCGACTCAATGACCAAAGCTTGAAAAGTTATGTGTACGTAAGAGCTATAGATAGAGCGGGGAATTGGCAGATAGCTGTTTTGCCCCCAGAAAAATCACTTTTCAGATTCTTAAATGTTATAATTGTTTTAGCTCTTCTCGTATCTATAGTGTTGATTGTAGGATATTGATTACGTAAGAGAGGGGATTAAATATAAAAGTAGTGATTCCTATTTTTTTAAAGTTTAAAACAAGGATGAGTTTTAGGACTTTAGCTAGATATCTAGGAGTGTTTTTGCTTTTTGTTACGATCTCCACGGCTCAAGCGGCTTCACTATTTTTTAGTCCACTTTCGGGGACTTACGAGGTTGGGGATCAATTCTCTGTAAGAGCTCTTATTTCAAGTCCTGATCAAGAAATGAACGCCGCTTCGGCGAACATCTCTTTTCCTAACAATAAGCTTCAGCTTCTATCTGTCACCAAGGGCTCTTCTATTATTGATTTTTGGGTGCAAGAGCCAACAGCCATTAATCAAAATACTGGAGCTAGTATGGAGGGTGTGACTCTTGATGGGTATAGGGGTGGCTCCGGAGGATTGGCAACTTTGACCTTCAAAGCTATTGCACCTGGTCAGGCGACCCTCAATTTTATTTCCGGAAGCATATTGGCGAACGATGGTGTGGGCACCAGCATTCTTAATTCATTAGGAAGCGCTAGCTTCACTATCGTAGAGACGGCGGTGACTGAAGAGCCTCAGCAGAAAGAACCTCAACAAACGTCAGAAGAACCCGAAGAAGAAGCGCTTCAAGCTGAGAGTGGTCCAGTCCTCATCATTTCAGATACGCACTCAGATCAAGAGAAATGGTATTCCAACAATAATCCTTCTTTCAGATGGAGTTTGCCAAGGGGCGCTACAGACGTAGATATAGCTCTTAGCGAAGATGAACGGGCTAGCTATGGTAGTTCTGACGATGGCGAAGGATTAATAAATGGTTTCACATTCGAAGACTTAGAAGACGGGACATACTATGTGCACGTTATTTTTGAGGTTAACGATGTTTGGGGAGAGAAGAATTCTTTTAAATTCAATATTGACACAGAAGCTCCTACGGCATTTTCTATAGAAGAAATTTATAGATCTATCGGAGAGGGTAGGCGCGCCTCACTAATTTTTGAATCTACGGATAGAATGTCTGGCATTAGCCACTACAACATTCTTATCGATGATAACTTCGTAGAGGAATGGAAAGACGATGGCTCTCACACATATCTAACGCCGAAATTAAGGGCTGGCTCGCATAATGTTACTGTAGAGGTGGTTGACTACGCAGGCAATAAGACTAGTGCTGAATTCTCAGTCGGCATTATTGGAGGCGTTGGTTTTGATGGTGGCGACTATGCGGGTATTGGAGTTATTCTTCTCTTAATCCTCTTCAATGGATTCTTGTTCAGACGCTATGAAGTACTTAAGAGAGAATACGAAGCTTTGCCTGGAGCTAAGAAAAAGGAGGACAAAGCGATGATGGTTGCTAAAAGAGATAGAAGATTGAGACGTGAGCTCAGGGCAGAATTCATTTTTATAAAGACGCTACACGGTAAGCTTGTGAATATCGAGGATCAGTTAAGGCAAGCCAATGAAAGGATTGGCAAAAGACTGGGGTCAAAAGATGAATAATACGTTATACCTTGTGTGGGTATAACTAACTAGCTATACGGGTTTTCTTCTAGCAAAATTATCTAGGGTGATATCTCCTAGGGGGTCTCTGATTAGTTCTTGTGTGCGATTGTCTTGTATTGCTTTGCTGTCTAGGGTGTCTTTGATTTGGGGGACGGTGCGTTTGGTTATTAGGCATCCTCTCTCTTTCTTCTGGAAGTACTGGAAGGGCTAGGATAGGTAAAGACATGCGGATTAGTCGCTCGATTTTTTTAATATCGGCTTTTTGAGATGAGGTGACAAAAGAGATAGCTTTTCCATAACGACCCGCTCGTCCAGTCCTGCCAATACGATGAACGTAATCTCCTGAATTATCTGGAAGATCAAAATTGATTACTAATGAGATGTCTTTTACGTCGATACCACGAGCGGCGATATCTGTAGCGACCATTATACGAAATCTTCCCGTTTTAAATCCCTCAAGCGCTGTCTCTCGTTGCCTTTGAGAGCGATTAGAATGAATTTCAGTTGCCGTGTGACTCATGTTGCGTATATCACGCGTGATACGTCCTGCTCCATGTTTGGTCCGTGAAAAGATAAGTATTTTTCCTTCTTTGTATTGTTGTAAAAGAGAGTCTAATAAACGCATTTTATTCGTTTTTGAAACCACGAATACTTCTTGTTCTATATCGTCTGCCAATGTCCCTTGTGGGGCAATTTCAATTCTGAGCGGTAGCTTCATGAATTCGCTAGCAAGTAAGGAAATAGATTTCGGCATTGTTGCAGAGAATAACATCGTCTGACGCTCTTTAGGTGCATCTCGTAGAATTTGCTTGATTTGCACTAAGAATCCGACATCGAGCATGCGGTCTGCTTCATCAAGGACAATAATACCCACTCGATTGAGCGAATAAACTCTTTGTTTTATTAAATCAGATAAACGTCCTGGAGTAGCAATAACGATGTGCGGACTACTTCTTAATACTTTTGCCTGTGCGTGTTGGGGCACTCCGCCGATGATTACCGCGGAACGCAAACCCAATGAACCGCCGATGTTTCTAAGAGCTTGTTCTACTTGGAGGGCTAATTCGCGAGTGGGGACTAATATTAATCCCTGCATTTTACTCGGGATTATGTGTTGAATCATCGGAATGCCGAAGGCCAATGTCTTTCCTGTTCCAGTTTGAGCAATACCAACAACATCTTTTCCCTCTAAAGCGCCTGGGATAACTTGGTGCTGGATAGGTGTTGGGGTGTTAAAGCCTTTCTTTGCGAGGACGGTAAGAATACGTTCTTCTATTTTAAGATTGCTAAAACGATCAGCGGCGTGTTTATTTTCTGTCATAAATTGTTTTTTCGATTTAGGTCTTCTTGTTGTCCCGACGTAAATAAACCATAACCAACATCAGTACAATAATTAATTTTGGAATAATACCTCCCGAAAGATTAAAGAACATTTTTGTAAAAGGAGTATTGGGGCTAAAAATTAGATGCGTTATTAGTGCGATTGGCAATGTAAGCCATAACCATTGTTCTCGATTAATTCGTACTCCAATTTTGGCGAACAACTTGGATAGACATGGTGCTAAAAAATAAATAGCAATATATGAAATTGCGAAGTCAAAAATTGCGAAAGGTCCAATGCGGTATGAACGTAGTAATTCGATAATCATAGGGTTTAATAACAGTATACTAGAATCTATGAACAAACCCTCTTTTAGTAGATTTGTGCGGATGACCGCGATTAAATATTATGCTTTTAGCATAAGAGCTTAAGCTTATTTCAAATTTTTATATATATCATCAATTCTACGTTCAAGTATGAGTATTTTGTCGTCATCACTTTCGTGGTGTTTAAAAATCTTTTTTAATCTTGGCCATAGCAATATACCAATAACTACATCAAACAAAATGATTAAAAAAAGCTCGAACTCCCAATGAGCTAAATCAGTCGCTAGCGTCCAAAAAGTTTCATGTTCCATTTTATATTTTTTTGTGCATTGTAGTATATCAGATTCCTACCTAGCACCCCTAGTTACAAATCTTCTTTAGAACTTATACGAACTCTGGTTTTTTGCCTTCCTTTTGGACCTGTTCGAGGATTAATTTAGAGTCTTCTAATCTTGCCCTAAGAATTTTAGTACGCTTTTTATCTATAAACGTGAAAGCACCCGGCTCAGGATTAAATGCTTTTATTTTTCTCAATATTTGTTCAGCTTTTCCTAAATTGCCACCTTGAGCTATCTTTAAATCTTCAAATTCGATACGAGCATCTTCTGTTGTGAATTTCTCGGTGGAAGTTGCTTCTTCGTGATTTTGTTCTTTTGCCTCAATTTTTTTATCTTTGAAATCGGGTAATATTTCAACCAATAAATTGCCTGACAAAATAGCCAGTTCTTCAGCTAATTCTTCATAGTATTGCCCTGTTATATATACGTCTTTTTGAGCCAAAATGGCTCCGTGGTCAACTTTTTCGTCTAACATGAATAAACTTACACCTGTCACTTTTTCGCCCGCTAGCATGGCGCTGCGGATAGGGGAGGCGCCTCGATATTTTGGCAATAAAGATGGATGTACGCCAATGATTCCTTGTTTGAAAGATTCTATAAATTTACGCGGAATTATTAATCCATAAGCTGCTACAATTCCGAAATCTGCCATTTCTGTCAGGGTGGGGGATAGCGCAACCAGCTCTTGTTTATTCTCTGGTTGAAAGATTTCAATATTTAGATCTTTCTCTTGAATAAGCTTTTTCGTGGCAGGGGGTGTTAGAATCTTTTTTCTGCCCGCAGGTCTGTCTGGGTTACAAACTAAGGCTACGGGGGACATACCAGCATCTATAA
>JAHJZF010000001.1 GCA_018826645.1 Patescibacteria group bacterium
CTACGCCCCGTGGCGATGTATATCATTCTTAACTTTGTCTGGAGCTTAGTTAGGGCCGAACTCAAAAAGCGCATCATGGTTATAGATGAGGCGTGGCTATTGATGAAGAACGAAGATAGCGCATCTTTTCTTTTCGGCCTCGCCAAACGTTCGCGTAAATACTATTTGGGGCTTACCACCATCACCCAAGACGTAGAAGACTTCCTGAACTCTCCGTACGGCAGGCCCATCATCAGCAACTCTTCCCTCCAGTTGCTCTTGAAACAATCGCCCATCGCAATTGATGTCATAGGAAAAGCCTTCAATCTTACTGACGTAGAAAAAGACTACCTTTTAGAGGCAGACATTGGTCAAGGACTTTTTATAGCCGGCCTCAAACACGCTGCCATCCAGATAGTGCCGTCTTACTTTGAAGACAAGCTTATCACCACAGACCCCGAAGAGGTGTTGGATATAGAGTCTGAAAATGGCTAATAAGGAAACCTCGCCCGAAGATAAAGGGGGTCATTCTAAAGTATCTATTGCCCAAGCACTTTTTATTGTTTTCCTCTGTCTTGGAGTAGACCTGCTTGAACTATTCACTAGCTTCACTGGCCTACCATTGCTTTTGTCCTTTTTGGATTTGTTCTTATTTATACTTATTATCGCTCTTTTTGCTTTTAAGGGCGGGCGCCTTCATGGACGAATGTTCAAAAAGCGCTTCATTGCAAACGCTGTCGCGGGCTTAGCCGAAATAATTCCCATTATAGAGATGCTTCCCATAAGAACGGTTATTATAATCTGGTCTATCTGGAGCTGGAACAAAGAAGTTGACCAAGACGTAGCTAAGACACAGGACGAAATAGCAAAATACGCAAAAATGGCAGAAAAAGTTGTGGGGCGCTTTACAAAAAACCTAGGAGCCTAAGGGGCTGACGACCACGTGCCTCTCCTTGGCCTCTCCTTCGCTTCCTGTGGCCACATTGGGGTTCATGGAGAGTTCTGTGTGCACTAAACGCCTCTCGTACGCATTCATGGCCGGTAGGGGCACCGTGTTGTTTGTTACAGCGGCTTTCTTAGCAGCAGCTCTTGCGAGCTTAGTAATCAAGGCCTCTCTCTCTTTTCGATAATCATTGACGTCTACCAACACGTGGGCATTATTGTCATGCTTGGTCATCTGCCTGACTAAGTTTGTCAAAGAGCTCACCATCTCTGGCAACTTGTCTGCAGGAATTGTCCTTTCACGAATAGATATTGAAATTTTGCCTTCTTCTTCGTCTGTTTCGATGTATATGCTATCAAAACCTACTAAATCAAATATCTTCTGTAGTTTTGCTTTTATCTCCTCCATGGTCGCCTAATGATATATCTTTTTGACCCTCTTTGTTAAGGGATTTGTTTACTATCGCCTGCTGGAATATAGAAAAACCTGTTGTAGTAAGCCAATAAAGGCCTATAGCCGCTGGTAATTGAGTAAGAATCCAAAACGTAAAAAATGGCATTACCAAAATCATCCTCTTGCCTATTTTCTCGGCTGGAGAGTCTTGGGGGGCTTGTTTTTTGTCTTTCTTACTCTTTTTAGCAAAAGCTGTTTTTCCTTGAAAATATTGAGCGATAGCGGCGGCCACTGCGACAACCATGCTCGGCACAGTTAAGTCGTCTATGAGTCCCAAAAAATTATGATTGGGCGTTGCGGATATATGAATGAATGAATAGAGAAGGTCTAGGGCCCCGTTTGAAAAACCATTAATAAAAATGCGGTAGACGGTGAATATGATGGGTAGCTGTATAAGAAGCACTAATATCGGCGTCATCGGATTTATCTTGTGCTTGCCGTATAGCTCTATTATTTCTTTGGCTTGTTTTTCCTTGTCGTCTTTGTGTTTTTTTTGAATCTGTTTTATCTGTGGCTGAATATCTTGTGTGATTCGCTGATGTTTAACGGTTTTATGAAAAAGAGGAAAGAGCACAAATCTCACCGCCAAGGTGAAAAGTATAATTGCAACGCCTAAATCTTCAAAAGCAGCGTTTTGATAAAGCCACGCCAAAGCGTTAAAGAGAGGTCTGTATAAAAATTCTGTAAAAAAGGCTTTCATTATTTGAGTTTATTGAGGGCTGTCCTTATCTTCTTTAAATCTTCTTTCGTTTCGTTCTTTTTCTCTGAGCCAAATTTTATAATAGGTGCGGAGGGCATTATCAGCAAGTCGATGCCCTTATCAACGCCCCCCTCATCCAAATCTCTTCCCAAAAAATCCATCACGAACCTTTTAAAGGCATTTCTGACGGTCGCTCTTTTCGCTTTTTTAGTCGTGACGGAAACCCCGACCCGATTTATTTTAAGGTTGTTGCTCGCCTTCTTAGCTAAAAGCGTTTTGCCTCTAAAAAGAATTTCCGCTTTTGACGGAAAATCTTTTATAGGCGTTCTGTACCGTTTAGATAACAATGTTTTAGATTAAACGGTTAGCTCCTTTCTCTTCTTGGACCTTCTCTTCCTTAAAACAGCTCGCCCACCAGGAGAGCTTATCCTTTTAAGAAAGCCGTGCTTCTTTGCTCTCTTCCTTTTCTTCGGCTGGTAAGTTCTTTTAGGCATAACAAGGGTTATTATATCTAAAACATCTGTTTTGTTAAACTCTTTCTCTTAGTATTTCCCCGTCCACAGTTAATACACATTTTAGGGCCTTGTGCCATGTTTGACGGAAGGGTTTCATCTAATAAGATATAGGGTATGGAAAAGCAGGTTATTGAACCAGCCGGTTTGGACGAACTATGGAGAGCTGCTCTCTCCGAAATAGAACTTCAAGTTTCTAAGCCCAATTTTCTTACTTGGTTTAAAAACAGCAAGCTTCTAGAAAACCAAAATGGCTCTGCTTTAATTGCCCTCCCAAATAGTTTCGCCAAAGAGTGGGTAGAAGCTAAATATCATAAAATTATCTTAGGATCCATTAGGGCCATAAATAGCGAGACTAAAAATGTTGAGTTCGTAGTCGAAGGCAGTCTTTCTCAGAAAGCTATTTCTAGGCGCAGAAGAGAAATTCGACAAGTTCAGGACGAAAAAC
>JAHJZF010000015.1 GCA_018826645.1 Patescibacteria group bacterium
AGCCAATAAATTTTATTAGGCACGTCTATAGACGTGCGCCGGATAAGACCCTTTTTGAAGAGTATTTGTACCGCATGTTGTTGATTGCACGCAGAATAGCAGATTAAGAAATGATTGAAAGAGATTATAAATGAGTGTTATGGAATACATATTTGTCGGAATAGCGATAGTGGTCTCTATTTATTTACTTTTGGCAATGATCCAGTATTTTATGACCTTGTTTGGTAAAGAAGAAAAGAATATAGATGACCCTAATTATTTTATGAGATCGCACGACTTAATGTATAAGAAAATGATTAAAGACTTAAAACTTCTTAAAGAGAGCAGAGAGGAGGGAGAATCGGAAGAAGAAGGAAAATCACGAGCCGTGAGAGAAGATGAAGATTTTACGAAATTAGAAGAATAAATTTTTAAAAAATGATTGAGGGGGGAGAAAAATCCCCAGTCGGGGATTTTGGGTTTTGGGGTTGGACTGAAATTTTCAAAAAAATCTGGGGGATGAGGTTTGGGAGTGGGGGATGGGGATTTATAATATCCAAAAACGAGCAGACCCCCGTCAGGTGACAGGGGTCTTGACTCTCTGGAGTCATGGATGAAGGACGTGGCGGGCGATAGCCGCGTCTGTTGCGACCTTCTTGGCGCGCTGTCGCGCCTTGCGCCGTTCCGTTTTTCTGATCGTGGCGATTGGAATATCGCCTTGACCAGAAGTGAGGAGTTTCACGAGGCGGTCGAATTCGCGTCCGCTCGTGATATCTCGGTCACGCAACATCCGCAGATGTTGTCTCGGTGTACAAGACTCATATTTCTCCTGTCGGAGACGAGCCTCTTCGGCGCGTTGAGCACATTGCTTCTTGTTCAACGGCATTCCTTTCCTATGGGCGAAGAAATCTCGAATAGATCAAGAACTCTTCGCCCATAGGAATACCAGGGAGTTAAATATCTATATGAAAGAACGATATCTATGGATACCACATTATATGCAGTAAGTCAATATATATAGATAAAGGGGGATTTTTTGGTGGGGTTTTGGTGTAGTTGATATTGACAAGCATCTATAAAACTTGTAATTATTTAAATGGTACATAGGGACAAACAGGGAGGGCGTTGTGGCTACTTGGTTGGACACCATCATGTGTGAGTTGGAGTTTGGGGGGGTTTCTCCTCATCATGAGCTCGCGCCAGACAGTGAAGTGTCTGTAGACGACTACGAGGTTGGTCAAGCCAGCCCCGAGCTTCAGCGGCTCTATATCACTGCTTTGCAGTGGTTGAAGAAGTCGGCTGAGCTCGCGCTGCAGGCACAGTTCTATCGCGGTTCCGACGAAGAGAGGATGAGTCTTGTTCGGAGAGCCCTCGAGCTCAGAAGTAAGGGAGAAATCCTACAGAACATCTTCTGGGCTGCGGTCCGGGATGAGTTCAATCTGTGGGAGAAGGATTCCATCGGAATCCGCAAGAACTGGGCGGTCGTCTGGATGGATTCAAGAATTCCTCCCATCATCGGATTCCTGCAGGATCTCTTTGGTGGGGAATGATTCAATTTAGGCCCCGGCCTACGATTCGAGCTTCGGTTCACTCGTTAGGTCGGGGCTCGTTTCGTTTTTTATATCCAAAAAATTACGGGTGGGGGATTGGCGGGTCCGTCACAGGCGGATAAATTTTAAAAAAATGATTCCTTCGACTTCGCTTAGGATAAATTATAGAATTTAAGTATGGAGATTGTAGGTAAGGATAATTATTGCAGGCTATATCTTATTCGTCATGGTCAGTCTACTGCTAATAAGAAACAAATTACGGAAGGACATTTGAATAGCCCTTTAAACAAAACAGGTATTGAGCAGGCACAAAAAGTAGCAGAACAATTTAGAGAAATTGAGTTTGACGAGATACATTCCTCTGATTTGCTTAGGGCTAAACAAACGGCAGAGATTGTTAAATCAGAGAGAGACATTCCTATTCAGATATCCGAACTTTTGAAAGAACGTCATTTCGGCAGTTTGGAGGGCGCACCTTGGAGCGAACTGGAGAGGCAAACATCGGCGTTAGATAAATTATCTAAAGAAGAAATATGGCACCACAAGCTTGATGGTACGATGGA
>JAHJZF010000016.1 GCA_018826645.1 Patescibacteria group bacterium
AATTAAGCAAAAAAGCTAGAAAACTTTTAGAAGAATTGGGTGAAGAATTAGAGTAATTGACTTGAAAGACTCTGCAACCGATAGTAAGCTAATCTTTGACTTCTAACGGTCTACTTACCCCCGGTGGTATAGTAAATTATTTCCCGGAGTATCGCTCGGAATATATGAAGAAACAAGTTCCCCATATATCTCCTCGCTCCCCCCGGTAGCTCAATTGGCAGAGCAACGGCCTTTTAAGCCGGCGGTTGGAGGTTCGAGTCCTCCCCGGGGGACAAACATTATGGAAAGTAAAAGAAAAAGCGTCTGGATATTAATAGCTGTATTAGCGGTGGCGATTCTTTCTGGGTTCTTCATTTATCCTGGTAACAAAATTTCAGAATCATCACCTTGGAATTTAGGACTTGATATCGTTGGGGGTAGTGCTTTGGTTTATGAGATCGATTTAAGCGGGGTTGCGCCTGAAGATTACGCCAACACAGTCGCTGGCCTCAAAGAAGTCATAGAAAGAAGAATCAGTATATATGGCGTTTCTGAACCAAAGGTGGCTACGGCCAAGAAGGGGGATAGCTATCAATTAGTTGTGGAATTAGCTGGTGTGGACGCTGAGGATGCTGCTAGGCAAATTGGCGAAACACCAGTTCTAGATTTCAGAGAAGTGGGGATTAATGAAGATGGGTCAGTAAAATATATACCCACAGAATTAACGGGTAGATATATTCAACGAGCCAGTATCGGTACAGATTCGTACACAAACACCTTCTTGGTTCTTTTAGATTTTAACGAAGAGGGAGCTAATATATTTTCAGATTTAACTGAAAAAAATGTCGGCAAACCTTTGGCAGTTTTTCTTGACGGAGTTTCAATTACTGAACCGATTGTTCAACAAAAAATAACAGGCGGAACAGCTCAAATTACAGGAGGGGGAGCTGGCTTCCTTCCGGATGAAGCTCGGCAACTTGTTGAAAGGTTTAACGCTGGTGCTCTCTCGGCCCCAATTAAACAAATTAATCAAAGGAAAGTCAGCGCCTCAGCCGCCGAAAATTCGCTTAATCAGATTATATTTGCTGGTCTTGTAGGCACCGCTTTAGTTTTGCTTTTTATGGCGATTTATTACAGATTTTTCGGAATCTATGCGGGTGTCGCTCTTCTAATATATGCCTCTCTAGCTTTGGGGCTTTTCAAGTTGATTCCTGGTTTTACCATGACATTGGCAGGTATTGCTGGATTCGTGCTTTCTATTGGGATGGCTGTTGACGCGAATATCCTTATTTTTGAACGAACCAAAGAAGAAATTAAAGCTGGTCATAGTCATATTGAAGCCATCAATGAAGGCTTCAAAAGAGCTTGGCCATCTATTAGAGATTCAAACACCACAACCATTCTGACTTCTATTATTCTCTACGCCTTTACCTCGAGCTTTGTAAGAGGTTTTGCATTAACCCTTGGTTTGGGTGTTATGGTTAGTATGTTCTCGGCGATATTTGTAACTCGTACAATTTTAAGAGTCTTCGTAAGACAGACATGAAGAAAATTTTGAAATATAAAAACGTTTTTATGGGGTTCTCTTTATCGATCGCTTTAATAAGCGCTATCTTGGTGGCCTATTTTGGATTTAAGCCGGGCATAGATTTTACTAGCGGATCACTCTGGCAGTTGAAGATACCAGACGTATCTGTAGAAGAGCTTAAAACATTTTCCGCTGAAGAATTGGGCTTAGAGGGGATTAGCATCTCGTCAGAGGAGGGACAGGTGTTTTCTATCACCATGCGGGAAATCAGTGATCAGGAGCGACAGGCGATGCTTCAAACTTTGAAGGATAAATATGGTGAAGAGACAATGGAGCAAGACTTTTGGTCAGTTAGTCCGACGGTCTCAGAAGAACTTCGTACCAAAGCATTATGGGCGATAACATTAGTGCTATTGAGCATATCGCTTTATATCGCTTTTGCTTTTCGCAAGGTCTCGCATCCGGTTAGTTCTTGGAAATATGGCTTTATAACTCTTTTAACTTTAAGTCACGACGTCTTGATACCCGCCGCTTTATTTGCGTTTCTTGGCGCCTATCACGGCGTAACAGTCGATACGAACTTCATGGTTGCCCTTTTAGTAGTAATGGGATTTTCCGTTCACGATACAATAGTGGTCTTTGATCGTATTAGAGAGAACCTTGTAAAGTGGGAGAGAAAATTAGAACTGGAAGAGTTGGTTGATAAAAGCATTACTGAAACTATAGCTCGTTCGATTAATACTTCCCTGACTTTAATACTTGTATTGTTCGCCATTTATTTGTGGGGCCCGTTGAATCTGAAGTTCTTTATTCTGGCGATTTTGGTTGGGACTATAGCTGGCACATATTCATCTATCTTTGTGGCCAGCCCGCTTTTATTGATAGCGGGCAAGAGGGCTAAAAAACAATAAATTACTCCTAGATTTTAAGGACAAAAAGCGGTGGTGGATAAAAAGATAAGTTTCTTTTGCCAATATGTTAAAATAAGGGCATAGAGAAAAAAGATATTGTGTCCTTGACGCATTGTTTGTATTGTTGTATTAATGGGTAAACTCTAATGTTTAAAGTTGCAATAGAAATAGATATAGAAGACTTGGTCAAAAAAGCCCTGCAAGTGCAGGACAAAAGAGCCAGAGACATTGTGGTTCGCAGATATGGTCTTAAAACACCCCAAAAGAACACTTTGGCTAGTTTAGGTTTGGAGTATGGCTTAACTAGAGAAAGGGTGCGCCAGATAGAAGCTACTTCTCTAAGGGGTATCGGAAGCAAAATAAAAGAAGATGAGCAGGCAAAAAAGTTTATTAAGTTGACAGAAGACTATTTGAAAAGCGTTGCCAATCTTAGGCGTAGCGACCTTTTGGCGAAAGATATTGGTATACTATCTGGTCTTTATGATGGTCACGACCAAGTTTTTGAGAATAAACTTAATTTTCTTGCCAAAGTTTTGGGAAGGCCATATGTAATTGATGCCACCCCTTCAACCTATACGATTTGGCATCTTGATAAGAGTATTCACGACATCGCCCTTTCTCTTGTGAAAAAATTGCTTAACGTAAAGGAGCATAATTTCAATAAATATGTAATTGATGTTATCGACGAATACGACTTAACGGAGTCTGTGATACTAAACTATTTGTCTCTTTCTAAGAATTTTAGTATTGGTCCGTACGGACACATGGGGGCCGACCATTGGTTGAAGGTTAATCCTAAGACCGTCAGAGATAAGGCGTATCTTGTTTTAAGTGAATCTGAAGAACCAATGCATTTTAGGGATATCGCAGAGTCGGTTAACTCTATTAGTGATGGCGACAAGGCCTCTGCAACTGTTCATAATGAACTTATTCGTGATCCAAGATTTGTTCTAATTGGCAGAGGCACCTATTCACTCAATGAATGAAGTATTTAGTGGTGTTCCAGAAGCATTTGATTATTGGTGGTTAGTAGTTCCGCTAATTATATTTTTCGTTCTTAAGGATTGGTGGAGAATATATATTGTAGACAAGCATATAGATAGCCTTGAATGGGTTCTCTTGGAGTTAAATATTCCAAAAGAGAATCTTAGGTCCATTAAGGCCATGGATCAGGTTGTCGCAGCGCTTCATGGAACCTATACTTATGGCTTGCGTCCTTCTGAGATATGGATCGAGGGTAAAGTAGAGGATTGGATGTCTTTAGAGATGGTTGGTTTTGCAGATGGAGTGCATTTTTATATTAGATCTTTAAAGAAATACAGGAAATTAGTAGAGGCAGCCGTCTTCTCTCAGTTTCCTGATTCAGAAATTTTTGAAGTTGAGGATTACGTTAACAGGATTAAGGATAAGCCTTTTGAGAATAAGGATGTTTTTGCTACTGATTTTAAATTTGTTAAAGACGATGTTTATCCGATTAGAACGTATGAATATTTTGAAGACAATCAAGAAGAAAATCGAATGGACCCAATCGGTGTCATTACGGAGATTATGTCGCGTCTAGAGGCAAACGAAGCACTTTGGATTCAACTTCTTATACAGCCAACAGGCACAGAATGGGTTGAAGATGGAGAGAGGAAAATCTCGGAATTAATGGGGAGAGAAGATAAAAGCAAATCAAAATCAGTATTATCAGAAGTTGCTCGAGATATAGGAGATGTTCTAAAAAGTTTGCCTACGGCCCCCATCACCGCTCCGGAATTTGGTAGTGGAGAGAATGGAAAAGAAGCAAAAATCGAGTTTAAACTACGTAGTCCAGCGGAAGATTCTGCCATGAAAGCTATTACTAACAAGATGTCCAAGCCCGCTTTTAATTCAATCTTACGTTTTGTGTATATTGATGATAGAGATGAGTTTACCGGAGAAAACGTAACATCAGTTCTTGGAGCTTTTCGTCAATATAGCGACCAAAATCTTAATTCTTTAAGGCCAAACCTCGCCACCTTAACTAAGAAGAGTCAGGTTGGTAAGATTAATAAAGCCAAACGCTTAGCAGAAAGAAAGAAAAAAATGGTGATTAATTATATTAATCGTGAGATGCCACGCCCCGTTACTTTTCCTTTCACAAAAGAACTTAAATTGAAGACTTTTATTCTCAATACTGAAGAAGTCGCTAGTCTTTTTCATATGCCTACGGATTTTGTTAAATCTAAGAAAACGCAAACCATTCAGTCTAAGAGGGGAGAAAGTCCCACAGACCTACCAACCAAAGAAAGAAATTAATATATGCCCGATTCAGATAAGGAGATAACTATTATTGGTAAGACAAACTTTCGTGACCGAAGGACTTTCGGCATTAAAAGAGAAGACCGCAGAAAGCATATATACATAGTTGGAAAAACGGGTACAGGCAAAAGCACCTTAATGGAGAACATGTTGATTGACGATATCAGGGAGGGCAAGGGCGTCGGCTTAATAGATCCTCATGGAGACTTTGCGCAGAAAGTTTTGGATTTTGTGCCAGAGGAGAGGATAGGTGATGTTATTTATTTTAATCCATCAGACGTTGAATATCCGATAGGATTTAATCCGCTCGAAGCAGTTGGTTCAGAGCATAGGCATTTGGTCGCTTCTGGTATTATGGGAGTCTTCAAGAAGGTTTGGCCAGACGTTTGGTCAAATAGGATGGAATACCTTCTTAACAATACGCTTTTAGCATTGCTCGAGTATCCGGGTTCAACTCTGCTCGGCGTGATTAAGATGCTTACAGATAAAAAGTACCGCGAGAAAGTAGTGGAGAACCTTTCTGATCCTGTCGTTAAGACTTTCTGGACGAACGAATTTGCCAAATGGACAGATAGATATGCCGCGGAAGCGACACCAGCAGTTCTTAATAAGATAGGTCAATTAATAGCGAATCCGCTCATTAGACATATTTTAGGTCAGCCTCATTCCACTATTAATATCCGTGACATTATGGATGAGAAGAAGATTTTTATTATTAACCTTGCTAAGGGTAGTATCGGCGAAGATAACTCATCTCTATTGGGAGCAATGTTTATTACTAAACTTCAGATGGCAGCCATGAGTAGGGTGGATATTCCAGAAGAAGAAAGAGAAGACTTCTTTCTATATATCGACGAGTTTCAAAACTTCTCTACCGATTCTTTCGCCGACATTATGTCAGAGGCAAGGAAGTATCGTCTTAGCTTAGTTTTGACGAATCAATATTTAAGACAGCTAATTGATCCAATATCTAAGAGCACCAAGGTAAAGGATGCTATTTTTGGTAACGTTGGTACGATTGTAACTTTTCGTATTGGGGCAGAAGACGCCGAGTTTATGGAACTAGAATTTGAGCCCGAATTTCTTGCTAATGATTTGGTTAACCTACCCCTACACACGACTTATATAAAATTGATGATAGACGGAGTGGCTTCAAAGCCTTTCTCGGCAGACACATTCCCGCCCCACAAAGTTGAAAAAGAAACCTACTCCGATTTGATTATAGAAAACAGTAGGAAAAAATACGGAGTGCCCCTTTCTCAAGTTAAAGCGAGAATTGATAGTGAATATATGGAAGCCGACAAGAAGGTCGAAGAAAGAGGTAGACGACGCGACGAGAGCAAGTTAGATATCTTAAAGAGACCACCTCGAAATAAAAAAAGCGAAAATAAGAAAGAGATAGACAAAGATAGGCTTAGGGAAGCTTTGGAAGACTCTTTACCTAAACAAGATGGCGCTGGGAATCAATGATATTAAAAAGGGTTCGTTGATAGTGGTCACCGGCGAACCTTATAGAGTAATGCTTGTGAAGCACTCTCATATAGGGAGGGGCTCTGCTACGGTTCAAGCAAAGATTAAAAGCCTCGTAAGCGGGAAGATATTAGATAGAAGTTTTAAGCCCTCAGATGAGCTAGAGGAGGCCGAGATAGAGAAAGTAGATGCAGAATTTGTGTATTCCAAAAATCGA
>JAHJZF010000017.1 GCA_018826645.1 Patescibacteria group bacterium
CAACAAAACTTTAGGTAAATTTATTCTCGATGGCATACCCCCATCACGAAGAGGTACTCCACAGATAGAAGTTAGTTTTGACATCGATGCTAACGGTATTCTTGACGTTAAAGCCGTGGATAAGGCTACTGGCAAGAGTCAATCTGTTCGGATAGAGGCATCTACGTCTTTGGATAAAGACGAAATTGAACGTCTTAAAAAAGAAGCTGCAGAACATGCCAGTGAAGATAAGGAGAAGCGTGAATTAGCTGAAATACGTAATCAGAGCGAAGCCCTTGTCTATACAGCTGAGAAATCTTTAAAAGATGCCGGAGATAAGGTACCAGACGAGACGCGCAAAGAGATAGAAGACAAGGTTAAAGATCTTAAAGACTCTCTTGAAAAAGGAGATAGGGAAAACATTAAAAATAAATCAGAATCCCTCACCGGATCGCTTCAAAAGATAGGCGAGATATTGTATAAAGAGACTAAGGACGAATCTCCCCAGGAAGAGCCTGATAAGGAACAACCGGGGGCTAATGGAAATGATAAATAGTTTTGATGAAAGATCTCTTTAAGAGACAGACTCCAGACCAGATGGCTGGCGATTTAATGACGAAGCAGAAGGCTAGCGCTTTGGCAGACAGCCGTACGTTCTCACCTTTTAAAGTATATTCTCTCATATTAATAAGCACCGTCTTTGCATTTGGTATAGGCTATCTTTTTAGCGTTAGGTCTTTTGCTTACGGCACAGTTGTTCTGCTGGCCTTTATTACTATCTTTATTGTTCAGTCGCTTCTTATTAAGGGCACCCGACATATTGTTATAGCATCATTGTTAAACGCTCTTGGGTTGTCTGTCTTCCTATATCAAACATCCTTAAGTTTTGTCGTCGGCATATTCACAATATTGGCGATTCTGTTTGTCGCCGGACACCTTAGTAGTCAACGCGAGGTAGACAATATGATTCGATTAAGGTTTTTCAGAGTTGTTAGGCCAGGGATAGGCCTACTTTTAATTGCGCTTACTATATTCTCGAGTGCAGTTATTTTTATAAATGGAGACATGTTCCTAGAGGGAAAGAATATAGATAGAATTGTAGGGCTTATAGGCAAGCCCATCTTCGGTGATACGGTAGAAGATTTCTCTGGCGAGACAAAATTAGGCGATGCGATTAAGGGATATGCTATCTCCCAAACATCTAAAAAAATAGATGGATTTGATACTCTGCCGAATTACCAGAAAGAACTAGCTATAAAGTCTTTTACTAATGAATTTATTGCGTCAATAGAGTCAACTACTAAATATAAGCTTGAGCCAGAGAAATCTATTACTCAAAATATTCAGAATTTTATCACGATTAAAACAGAGATCTTTTCTCAAAAAACGCAGTTGGTTAGGTTGGTCATTTTGATGCTGGTCTTGTTGTTTACGGTTAAAAGCATTGAGTTTTTGATTCATTTTCCTCTCGCTTTGTTGGGATTTATTGTTTACGAGCTTTTAATTGCTTTCGGTTTTATTGTTATTCAATTTGAATCTCGCAGTAAAGAGACCTTAAATACTCCGTAATAAGTCTTGGTAAATTTTTGAAGATATAGGTATAGTCTATTAACTTGTATGAAGGATTATTATGAAATACTCGGCGTTTCTAGGGGCGCTTCTGCAGAAGAAGTTAAGAAGGCTTATCGTAAATTAGCTCATCAATATCATCCGGATAAAGACGAGGGTAATGATGCAAAATTTAAAGAGATTAACGAAGCTTATCAGGTCCTTTCGAATGGAGAGAAGCGTAAACAATACGATAGTTTTGGAAGAACGTTTGAAGGTGGTGGAAATCCTTTTGCTGGAGGACAGGGGTTTAATTGGGATGTCGGTGTTAATGGCTTTGAAGACCTGGGAGATGTGGAAGATATTTTGAGCTCTTTTTTCGAAGGATTAGGAGTCAGACAGAAGCGTCGTACATATAAAAGGGGTGCTGATATCGAACTTATAACAGAGATTAGTCTAGAGGAAGCTAAGCGGGGAAAAATACTTGAAATGAAGTATGGTACCTATGTGAAGTGTCGGGGTTGCGAGGGCGTTGGATACGAAAAGAATACAAGTTTTAAAAAATGTGATTATTGTAGTGGTCAGGGCCAGATTAAAGAGACCCGCAATACATTCTTCGGTGGTTTCTCGCAGGTGGCCACCTGTCCTAAATGTAAAGGAGCGGGAGAAACGCCAGAAAAATTTTGTTCTAAATGTAATGGCGAAGGGCGTTTAAAAGAAGAGCGTCCAGCTAAAATAGAAATTAGGCCGGGTGTTGAGTCTGGTCAGATTATTAAGATTGGAGGAGCTGGAGAAGCTGGTGAGAATAATGCCATCAGCGGAGATCTCTATGTCAGAATAATGATTAAGCCCCATTCGATATTTGAGCGTCGTGGACAAGATCTTTTTAGATCCGTTCAAACTAGTATTACGGATGTCCTGCTTGGGAAAGAGATTCAACTAGAAGATCTAGAGGGCAAAATTTTAAAAGTAAAGACTCCTCCAGGCTTTAAGATTGGTGACGAGATAAGGATTAAGGGCGAGGGCATGACTGGGAGAGGGGATCTTGTTATTAAGCTTGAGGCTAGGGCACCAAAGAAATTAAGCAAGAAAGCTAAGAAACTTTTAGAAGAATTAGGTAAAGAATTAGAATAATTAACTTGAAGGACTAATTTTTGAAGAGTAAACTAATGCCTGATTTATAAGAGGACGGACATACGGGGCCCGGTGGCATAA
>JAHJZF010000018.1 GCA_018826645.1 Patescibacteria group bacterium
GTTAGTAAGGCAGCTGGTAGCGTGGTTAAGGAGGTCCGTCGTCAGTTCAGGGAGATTAAGGGAATCATGGAAGGGACTGCAAAGCCTGATTATGCTAAATGTGTTGATATCGTCACCAAGGCCGCTATCAAAGAAATGATTGTGCCTGCGCTCTTGCCCGTCGTCGCACCTATTCTGGTCGCCCTCTTGCTCGGCCCAAAGGCTCTCGGCGGTCTTTTGGTCGGTTCGATAATAACTGGTATCTTCGTGGCTCTTTCAATGACTTCTGGTGGCGCTGCTTGGGACAACGCTAAGAAATACATCGAAGAAGGAAATCTTGGCGGTAAGGGTTCAGAAGCCCATAAGGCAGCTATCACCGGAGACACCGTAGGCGATCCGTATAAGGACACTGCTGGACCAGCCATTAATCCAGTGATTAAGATCATGAACATCATTGCTTTGTTGCTAGTCCCGTTCCTCTAGCATAGAATTGAAAAGAAATATGGTAATACCAACAGTAATAGAAAACACCAGTAAAGGAGAAAGGGTTTACGATATCTATTCTCGCCTACTTAAAGACAGGATTATTTTTGTCGGAGGAGCTATAACTAATCCAGTGGCCAACACTGTTATTGCTCAACTTCTTTTTCTTGAGAACCAAGACCCAAAGAAAGATATAGAAATCTATATCAACTCTCCTGGAGGTTCGGTTCCAGCGGGTATGGCGATTTATGACACTATGCAATATATCAAACCAGACGTTAGCACTATCTGCGTTGGCACAGCTGCTTCTATGGGAGCATTCTTGTTGGCTGCTGGAGCTAAGGGAAAGCGTTTTGCTCTGCCCAACTCAGAGATTCTTCTTCACCAGGTGCACGTTGGAGGAGGTATAGAAGGTCAGGCGACAGATATTGAAATAGCTGCTAAGCAGATTGCTAAAATTAAAGAGAAGGTCAATGAGCTTTTGGCTAAACATACAAAGCAAACCCTTTCCAAGATTGAGAAAGACACCGAAAGAGATTTCTGGCTCACATCAGAAGAAGCTAAAAAATATGGTGTCATCGATGAAGTCATCAGAAAAAAGTAAGAAAGCACTCGTTGAAGATCTTCTAACGCGAGGAGTAGAAGACGTTATTGAGCTTGAGGAGCTAAGGAAGCTCCTTTTGTCTGATAAGAAGTTGCGAGTAAAGCACGGCATTGATCCAACTGGGCCTAAAATTCATTTAGGTCGTGCAGCCACACTTAGGAAATTAAAAGCTTTCCAAGACTTGGGGCATAAAATAGTTTTGATTGTGGGTGATTTTACTGCTCAAGTAGGCGATCCGTCAGATAAAATGGAGAAACGCCCAATGTTAATGGCGGACGACATCAAGCGCAATCTTAAAGACTACAGGAAACAACTTGGCAAGATCATAGATTTCTCTAAAGTAGAGCTTCACTTCAACAGTAAGTGGCTTAAAAAACTTAACTTTCAAGAAATTACAGAATTGGCAGAAAGTTTTTCTGTTCAGCAGATGTTGGGCAGGAGAAACTTTAAAGATAGATATACGAAACGGGAAGAAATTAGCCTAAGAGAGTTTTTATACCCTCTAATGCAGGGATACGACAGCGTGGCTATTAAGGCAGACGTTGAGATAGGTGGCTCGGACCAACTGTTTAATCTTATGGCGGGCAGAACGATTCAAAAACATTATGGTTTAAAGGAGCAAAACATTTTAACAACTGAAATGCTTGATGGAACAGACGGCAGAAAGATGTCTACTAGTTGGGGCAACGTCATCACCATTATGGACGAACCCGCAGATATGTTTGGTAAGGTGATGTCGATTAATGATGGCCTTATTGGTAAATACGCATTGCTTTGTACGGATATGTCAGAGAATGATATTCGGGAAATTGAGAGGGCTATGAAGGCGAAAGAGCTTAATCCACGAGATGCAAAGTCAGAATTAGCCTATCAAATAGTAAGCATTTATCACGGAGCAAGAAAAGCAAAGAAAGCTCAAAAAGAATTTACGAACGTTTTTACAAAAAAAGAGCTCCCAGAAAAGATAGATATTAAGATCTTAGATAAAAAAACCTATTCGATTACGGAATTATTAGTCGCCACAGGTATGGCCCCGAGTAAAAGCGAAGCCAGGAGACTAATAGTCCAAGGGGGTGTTCATTTCGATGGCAAAAAAATCTTAGATACAGAAAAAAAGATAAAGCTTTCTATTAAGACCATCCTTCTGCAAGTAGGTAAAAGAAGGTTCCTCGAAGTAAGATCTAGGAAATCCGTTTAAGAAGAAGGAATGTCTTCCTGGCTCAAGGTTTCTAACAACTCAACTTCAAATATAAGAGTCGCATTTGGTGGAATTGGTCCGCCAGGAGTGCCGGTTGCTCCATACCCAAGCTCGGATGGTATGGTTAACTTCCTTCTCTCCCCCACTTTCATTCCTTCTATCCCTAGGTCCCAACCTTGTATTACTTGGCCCGCACCTAATATAAAGACGAAGGGTTCACCCCTGTCTAAGCTAGAATCAAATTTAGTCCCATCTTCGAGTGTGCCCGTATAGTGGACTGCAACTACGTTTCCTTTAATTGCTATTTTTCCTTCCCCTTCCTGAAGAGTCTCTATCCCTAAGTTATTTTGGTTTTGCATATTTTGTTTTGTATTTTCGACTTGTCCTGATGGGGTGAAGAAAAACCCAAGGGGCATAATCACCGCCAACGCCAAAAAGACTATTAGTAAGTTTTGAAAAGTTTTGTTATTTTTTGCCATTTTATTTTTTAGAGCGGGGGCACTAGGGCTCGAACCTAGAAAACGACTTTTGGAGAGTCGCAGTTTACCAATTAGCTTATGCCCCCTTCTTGATAAAAACCTTGGCTATTGCCAACAGTTCTCTTGCTAGATTTGTATCATGATATCGTAGAGATGCGCAACCTTGATATCCATCTCGTATCCTAATCCCAGTGTTTTTTTTGAGGTGTGGCTTGATAAAACGATCCAACTGTATCTCTGTAATATTAGACCAAAATTGTTTTTGCTTAGCCGCGTCATGATATTCGTGAAGATGAACGCATACCCTAAACTTAGCTTCATCCAATTCAAAAGAGTTTCTGAGTAGGTGCAAAAAACTTTTCATTAATTCTGGGTCGGAATTTGTGAACCTAATACCTGAACGAGGATTTTTATTGCCTTCGCAATAATAGATGAGGGCACATAAAAGCTTGGAGATACGTTTATCTAGATGAATGCTCTCATATTCTTGCAATGCCTTGTTTCTATATCCTTGGACAATGGCAGCGGTTTTCTTTTTTCTTAATTCAGCCGATTTATATCGACCAGCACGTATTTTTTTAATAATTTTTCTTTTAGCCAAGTCTGTAATCTTTACATCTCTAAGCCATATAGAGAGGGTCCCTTTAGAAACGCCTAAAGACTTGTATATCTCATTGAGCGAGGACCCCTTCTTCCTAAGAGATTTCGCCCGAGTTTTTATCTCAATAGAATGAGCCATATGTGGTTATGTAACCTTTAATACCCTTTTAATTATAATAGATATGTCTAAAATTAAAAACCACTGATTGGCGGTTTTTAATTTCTTGGAGCGGGTGAGGAGAATCGAACTCCCGTCTCTACCTTGGCAAGGTAATATAATAGCCACTATACGACACCCGCCTACGCTGAAGCTCCGGCGGGCAAGCCCGCAGAGGCTTTCATGAAGGGTAGTTTATAGGTTAAGATAGAGCTTGTTTGTTGTAAAGCCATGGAAAATAACTGGAAAGATTTTTTTAAAGACAGGCGTAAAGAAATAATATTTTTAGCCTCTACTGGATTTGCGATATTTATCCTTATTTTGTTTGTGGGTCTTGTTTATGAGGGTCCCGGTATCTATGTTCCAGAAGGTTTTATAGATATGCGCGGAGAGGCAATCGACCTCTCGGCCGACATAGCTGACCTGTCTAATAAGATTAATCAATCTTACGAACAGATATCTGCTAAGGACAGGATAGGAGATTATGTGGTTGCCCTGTCTCTTATGGAAGAGAACACTCCTAAGAGAGAAAAGATTCAAAGCAAGCTCGCTAGCTTGCTAGACGTCCTTGATGCGATGGCGAAAGATGTGGAAGATATTCGCCCTTCAAGTCTAAAGAAAATCGGCAAAGAGACCGTGTCGACCAACATAAAGATGGTCGAGAGATTAATTGCCTACCATAATTTAAACGAAAATCTAATTGATGCGATTAGGGCGAAGCTAGTTGAGGGTAGCAACCAAGAAATACAGCCTCTTATTGATAAAATTAACGATGAAGTTCGTTTTATTAATTCAATAAGTCAGAGCTATCTACTTTCTATCCAACAATTTGATCAATTAACAGATGACAACCTCTAAAGATCAGTTCGGTCCCGAATATGTACTTCGTGTTTACGACGCTAATTCTGGTATGGAAGGCTTTTTAGTGATTGACAATACTAAGCGAGGGCCGGGGAAGGGGGGCTTCCGCATGACGCCCGAAGTCAGTGAAGAAGAAGTCTTTCGTTTGGCGAGAGTGATGACTTGGAAGAATTCTTTGGCCGATATCCCCTTCGGCGGTGCTAAGGGGGGCATTGTTTGGAAGGGTGGAGACGACGAATTAAAGAAGAAATACGTAGAAGCGTATGCCAGAGCTTTAAAACCATTTTTAAGGACAAAATATATTACTGCTCCAGATGTTAATGTCGGCGAAAAAGAGATTAGGTGGTTTGTGGATGCTACCAAGGATCCACTCTCTGCTACTGGCAAGCCGGCAGATTATTGCACTTGGGACTTTGGTGGCAAAAAGTGTGGCATCCCACACGAAGTTGGCAGTACAGGGTTTGGCGTAGCTAGGGCCACTAAGTTTGCTACTGATGCGATGGGGCTAAACTTTAGAGACGCCACCGTTGCTATACACGGTTTCGGCAATGTTGGTGTTTTCGCATATAGATTTTTGATTGATATGGGCACTAAGATTGTTGCTTTGGCGAATAGCAAGGTTGCTGTCTATGAAAAAGACGGACTTGATTCTAATGTGCTTCAAAAGATGATAGACGAAGGAAAGCGCCTAGAAGATTATCCAAATAAAGCAAGAATATCTATGGAAGAATTTTGGAAATTGAACGTAGATATATTAATTCCAGCATCTGTTACGGATGTTATTAACGATTCAAACAAAGCAGATATCAAAACCAAGCTCATAGTTGAGGGTGCCAATATCCCGATGCAAGAAAGTGTCGAACGCGAACTTTTTGAGCGCGGAATTATGATTGTGCCTGATATGGTGGCCAACAGTGGGGGCGTGATATCTTCTTATGCCGAGCTCCAAGGTTGGGATGAAAAGAAAATGTTTGAATTAGTAGAAGAGAAGATTAGAAAAAGCACTACAGAAGTTATTGAGCGTGCTCTTAAGGAGAATAAGAATCCTCGCGAAGTAGCTGTTGAGATAGCCCAAGAACGTATTCTTTAGCGTCTCCCTAGTGACAGGGAGTTGGAACCTGTTGGTTGAGGAACTAGACAATATTAAGGCCTTTCTGGTATACAACCATTAGAACCAAGGAGGTTCGTATGAGGCCACCACGCAAAGCTCGCAAGGTATGGGAGGGGGCTGACCGCCTCAGGGGCGAGACCGCCCTCTGGAGACGGGACCCGAACGGACGCATCATGTACTTCTACCGCTATCGGGAGAAGGACCTCAAACATGGGTGGGAAGTCCGAGACGGCGTTGCTTACGCCATACAACAAACCTGACCCCCAACGCCGACAGAGACCCCCTCTGCTACGACGGAGGGGGTCTCTACATTTTTGGATACACTAGCAGATAGTTGTCTCCCTAGTGAAAGGGAGTTGGAACCAGATATTGGGAGGGTTAGACGACGTTAAGGCCTTCATATTGACGTTTAGTATTAAAAATTGCTAAGTTGCAGTTAGTTCTAGGCAATATAAGGAGAGCAAATGCCAATCAAGCGTCCGATACAGGTGGTACTTGACCTTGGCGACAAGGTTTACGTCTCGCCACCAATTTGGCACACGAACACATTGGACATCGACCCAGGGGACCTCACGCACTTCGCTCCCAAGGGAAACGGTGTGTATGGGTACCAGGGTCGTGGAGACACTCACCCACTCACCGAAGCACCGCCCCAAGAGGCTTGCGGAGGAGTCATATACTTCGGAGTCGACATCACGAGGGAGGACTTTGATGCCCTCATGCGTATCACCGAAGTGCAGGATGCACACGTAGTCAAACCCCGTAAAAACTTCGGAGTATTCACTGCCGAGTCAGATGAACCGAAAGTGGATGGCTACGTGGCGCAGGTCAGAATCGTCTCCGACTTCGGTCTGCGTTTCCTGTTCGGGATATCAGAAGAAGATGTTCGAGACAACTTTCCCACCCAAGAGTTATCGATGCCTGACGTTCTCTGGCAGTTCATTGAATACGAACGCCAACGTTGGGGTACGACCTGGATGGTGGACAAAGGTCTCGGCGGCATGTTCGGAGGAGATGGCAACTTCGCACGTGAGGAACTTGCCTTCGGCTTCATGGTCGAGAACGACTACCACCACGTATATCGCCTCTGGTCACGCGCCTGGCTCGTGACCAAGTAGCCAACCAGCCCGTCGTCCCCCGAGAGGACAGCAGATGCCTGCCGTTCTGTCGGATAAGAACGGCGGGTATTTGTTTTTTATAACCACTAGCTAGTTGTCTTGCACTGAGCTTGTCGAAGTGTCTCCCCGCGAGGAATCGAACCTCGATTTAGGGATTAGAAGTCCCTCGTTCTATCCGTTGAACTACGGGGAGGAATGAAGAGATATATCGAAAATCAGTTTCTCGTGTATCTCTAAACCCTCACTCTATATTATATCCTGCTAGAATAGAATACATGTTAATAGATATATTACAAAGCTCTGTGGGAGGCATAGCAGGTGCCAATTTGTGGTATAATAAAGGCATGAGGGTGCATTCTGACGAAAAAATTAAGCGTTTGAAGGAGATGAGGGAGGCAGGAGCAAGTATTAACGTTATCTGTGAAGAACTTTCTATGCCTAAGACAACTGTTTGGCACCATGTGCAGGGAGTTCATGTCTCTGCCCACCATAGGAAGCTTCTTAGATCAAAGCAGGGAGGCGGTAGGGCCCGTACGAAAAAAAATTGGGAGATAGCAGGGGTGAGGGCAAATAATTTACTAACAAGCCCTCATAGAGAACTATCGATTGCTGCTGCTATGCTTTATTGGGCTGAAGGGACTAAGGCTAAGAGCTGCAACCTAGTCAATTCTGACGAAAGAATGATAAAGCTTTATCTTAAATTTTTAAGGAAAGCGGTAAAAATTCCACCTATTAACATAAGGGCGGTTGTGAGGACATACGGCAGTATAAATTGTAATCAAGCACTTGATTACTGGTTAGAGATAACTAAGATACCTAACTCAGCCGTTACTTTGAGGCATGATGACGGCGGGACAAGCACCACCACCAAACATGGTTTATGTAGGGTTATTGTTGGCAAAGGAGGCGCAGATACTTTAAAGTTAATGCATTCTTTGGTAAAAAGATTCTTGGAGGAACAGAACGTGTCCCCGTAGTTCAATGGACAGAACGAGAGATTCCTAATCTCCAAATGGGGGTTCGATTCCCTCCGGGGACACAAACGCGCCGAGGTAGCTCAATGGTAGAGCGCGGCCCTGAAGAGGCCGGCGTTGGGAGTTCGATTCTCCCCCTCGGCACCGGACTGTAGTGTTAACGGCCAGCACGCGTGCTTTGGGAGCACGTAGACCGGGTTCGAATCCCGGCAGTCCGACCACAATATAGAGACTTGGCAGAATGAAGTAAAAAAGTATAAACTGCTGTTTGTATATGGTGCCTATGGTGTAATGGCAGCACTAGAGCTTGTGGAGCTCTCAGTACGGGTTCGAACCCCGTTAGGCACCCTACAGATAGCTTGTATGGTGTGGTGGGATTTGGGCATGAAGGCTGTTACGCAAGAGTCTCCAATGGGGTGCGCAATAGCTTGTTGTGCATCACGAGCTGGTTCGTCATACCGCAAAATGCGGGCACTCTTTGAAGGCGGAGATATTAAAGATTGGACTACGGGCTTCTACACTAAAGATATCAAAAAAGCCCTTAATAAAGTTGGTATACCAGTAGAGGGGTGTGGTGCAAAGGATTGGGGTAATAAAAGAATACCAGTTGGATCAATCGTCTTTATAGAACGTTCTAAGAAATATCCAGCAGGACACTTTCTTCTAAAAACAGAAAATGGTTGGATGGACCCCTGGATTAACTTTCCGCATATGAAACCAGCAAAAAGTGGTTTTCGGAAGAAGCTACCAGGCAAGGTATATTGGGTTATTGACACACGAGACAGGTTCTAACATCCTCCAGTCCCTGACCCTGCGTTAACAGGTTTTGATGTGGTGGCGTTACCACTTGTCACAGCGTCGCTTGGAATACATAGAAAACAAGTTTCCTATCCACCTCCTTACTAGCTGTGGTAGGATTTTGATATGAAAGTATTTATTACTGGAAGCTCGGGTTTTATAGGTGAGGAGTTAGTCAAACACCTATCTGGGGAGCACGAGATTGTGGAATATGACTTGGAGAACGACCAAGACATTTTAGATTACGAAAAGTTGAAGAAGGCTATGGGGGGATGCGATGTAGTAGTCCACTTGGCAGCCATTCGTGGTCCCGACGAGACTAAGATATTCCCTAATTATTTTGATATCAACTGCAAAGGAGTGCTGAACGTGGTTAAAGCTGCAGTGGAGAACGACGTTAAACGAATAGTGTATTCCAGTTCAACAGGATATTACGGGCTAGAGAGGGGTGTCACATACGTGGAACCAATTAGAGAACCGAATTCTGTAATCACCCAACACCTAAAGGCAGACGATATGGATTGCAGAGATTGTGATGTCGCCTATTCAACGAGCAAGGTTATTGCCGAGCAAATACTCGCAAATTACGGACTAAGAAAGAAAATAGAAGTGATAATTCTTAGGCTAGGCCCAATCGGCAATAAACAGCGGGAAACTTTTGGAGTTGATGGCATTACGCTAAAGATAGTTGGGGCAGTGCAAGCTATTGAGAAAGCGATGACGACAAAGAAAGAGATGTGGTATGAGGCTTTCACTATCACAGATAAATCCGACAAAGTTGACCTTTCTAAGGCAGAAAAACTGTTAGGCTACGAGCCTAATTAGCCAAATCAGGCACCCAGACTCCCTTATCTCTCATAATCTTACTCCTACGCTAAAGCTTCGGCGGCACAGGCGGTTCTCCCTCAATTCTTCGGGACAAGAACCTCTTCGAGGTAACGTCCTTCCCCACGTCGCTAAAGCTATGAGGGGCACGGCACGATGCCACCCTGCGTTAACAGGTTTTGATATGGTAGGATTTAGTTATGAAAAGGCTCAGTAAAGAAGAGGCAAAGACGATAAAAGTGAGTGATGCTTGTATTGCAGTTGAATATCCACTTGAAGACAAAGATATCAATGCAACCACTATTGAGATAAAAGGAAGGTATCCTAACAAAGGAAGGACAGTCAACCTTGAATGTAAGGAACTAGCCTATGTAATAAAAGGTAGTGGTAAGATAGTCGTTGAAGAACAAGAGTATATTTTAGAAAAAGATAGCGTAGTCCTAATTGACCCAGGAGAGAAGTTTTACTGGGAAGGAGATATGACACTATTTATGCCTTGCACTCCCGCTTGGCGGCCAGAACAACATAAGGAAGTTGATTAAAGACATGTTCTCAAAGAAAAACATCAAAGATATACCCGTAGAAGGGACTTCTCACGCCTCAGGTTCCAGAAAGACACTTCTTGATAAAGAAGAGACGTCTTCAAAGTATTTTGAAGCATATACGTATGGGTACCTGCCACCAGGAGTTAAATGGGAAATGCACGAACACGATAATATCGTAGAGATATGTGTAGTTGTAAAAGGGAGTGGGGTAGTTCGCGATGAGGAAAACAACGAAGAATCATTTGAGCTAGGTGATAGATTTGTTTTCCCATCAAATACTAAGCACGAAATAGAGAATACAGGCCAGGAAGAGGCA
>JAHJZF010000019.1 GCA_018826645.1 Patescibacteria group bacterium
GCGAATTACTAGTTAAGCAACTTAACGCTGAATATAAGATTAAAGACGAGAATTTAATTCCTCTTTTTATAGAAATCTGGAATCTCCGACAAGATTTTGCCTCCGTAGAGTTCGTCCATGTTTTGAGAGAAAAAAATAAAGAGGCCGACCGTCTTGTGAATCAAGCCCTAGATACACTTGGCATCTAGCTTGATAATCAGAAATAATTGTTGTATAAATCTTTCCGGAGGTAATTTAGATAGCAGCTTTGTGGACTCCATACTATTGCAGTAACGAAAGTTCTTTACATTAGGAGCCTGCGGAGAGGAAAGTCCGGACACTCGCCAATTTTGTCAGTGAGCATTGCGAACGTTCACAAAATTGAGCGTCCCGCCGAAGCCTTGTGCGAAGGCGGACCCCCCGTCGCTCTAACGAGCTATGGAAGGGTGCTCGATTTCATAACTTCGTTTTCACTCAGATGAAATCGGCAGCAAGGTAGCGGGTAACACCCGTCGTTTGAAAAAATAGAGGTGCGAACAGTGACGTTCCAGTTAGAAATAATTGGAAGGGCCCCATCCCAACGTAGATGGTCCAACCCGGTTATAGGGGCAAAAAAGCCGGGATGAAACGGCTAAATCCTTACCTGAGTGCAAGGTCGAGTTCCGACTTCGGTCGGAGAGAACCGCAAGAGCCTGAGAGTAATCGATGGCCCAGATAGATTGCTATCCAATTTTCTTCGCATTAGCGATGAGAAAATTGAGACTCCGAGCCTGTCGAGGAGTAATCCTTCGACTTCGTTCAGGATGCTTAATTTCTCAACACCGCTTTGCGTCGGAGAAATTTGCACAGAATCCGGCTTACTAATTGCCTCCAAAAGAGGTCATCCGAGAGTCGTCTTAGATGGCCTCTTTTGGTTTTTAGGAGAGTCCAGTTTATACTGTTTTGGTATGTCACAATATTACAATCCAAGGAGAGGAAAGAATATGTACGAACCGGGAGCAGATAGCCCGTTCAAGCTGAGTCGTTCTAAAGTGGATTTATTCATAGAATGTCCTAAATGTTTCTATCTTGATCGTAGGCTTGGCGTCGGCAGACCGCCCGGCTATCCTTTCAGTTTAAATTCTGCCGTGGACACACTTCTTAAAAAAGAGTTCGATATTCATCGAGTAGATAAAACTGCGCACCCCTTAATGAGCGAATACGGCGTAGATGCTATTCCTTTTGAACATCCAGATATAGATAAATGGCGCGAGAATTTTGTCGGTGTTCAATATTTACATGAACCTACTAATTTTCTACTCACAGGAGCCATCGACGATGTGTGGGTGAACCCAAAAGGAGAACTAATGGTGGTCGACTACAAAGCTACTTCAAAAAACGGAGAGGTGAACCTAGATGCTGATTGGCAGATTGGATATAAACGCCAGATGGAATTCTATCAATGGTTAATGCGTAATAATGGATTTGAAGTATCGTCCGTTGGGTATTTCGTATATGCCAATGGCGTAACTGATACAGAGGCTTTCGACGGAAAATTAGAATTCGAGGTTAAAGTAATTCCTTATGAAGGCGACTCGTCATGGGTAGAACCTACGCTTGAAAAGATTAAGACATGTCTCGACTCAGACAAGACTCCCGAAGCCGGTCCAGATTGCGATTACTGCCTCTATAGAGATGCGGTAAAAGAGGTGGTTAAATAAATCTTTTGATATAATAGAATCATGAAAACATTACTCCGTTGGTTGGCCCTTACTCTTGTAATTTTAGCCCTATCCAATTTGATGTCGTCCGTAACTGTCAATGGATTCGTAGCAGCATTGACCGCAGCTTTAGTTTTGGGTCTCATTAATACGCTTCTAAAGCCAATCATTACGTTGATAGCCTTCCCGATTAATTTACTTACATTTGGTCTTTTTACACTCGTCATTAATGCGGGATTAGTTCTTCTGGCCGCTGCCATTGTGCCAGGGTTTATTGTGGCAGGATTTTGGTCTGCCGTTTTGTTCGGATTCCTTTTATCAATAATCTCTCCACTAATTTCCCTCGTTTTCTAGTAAGGTTTACCCGCCCGTGGCGGGGTTGACCCCGTTAGAGCTAAGTTGCCTCCAGGACAACTGTCGGACGCTCAAAGCGTCCTATCTCTGGGTTGACCCCGTTAGAGCTAAGTTGCCCTCAGAACAACTGTCGGA
>JAHJZF010000020.1 GCA_018826645.1 Patescibacteria group bacterium
GTCCAGTCCCTGACCCCTGCGTTAACAGGTTTTGTTATGGTAATATTTTGAATATGGGGAAGGTAATACTCATATCGGGTGGGAGTGATGGTCTTGGTTATGCTATAGCCAAGCAGTTGTCGTCAAACAATAAAGTTATTATTTGTTCGCCTACCAAAGAAAAACTTGAGAAGGCTTCTAAAGAGCTTGATTGTGAGTATGAGGTCTGTGATGTGTCTGATGCTCCTGCTGTTAAGGAAACGATAGATAGTGTTATTAAAAGACACGGGAAAATTGATTGTTTAATTAATAATGCAGGTTTGTGGATCCAGGGCGAACTAGATACTAATGACCCTGAACAAATTAAGAAAGTTATGGAAGTTAATTCTTTAGGTCCGATATTAATGTCCAGAGAAACAATTCCACACATGAAAAAGGAAAAAAGTGGACTAATAATTAACGTTGTTTCTCAGGCTGGTCTATATGGAAAAGCAGAAAGGACTGTATACACCACTTCCAAATTTGCGGTAACAGGATTCACAAAGTCTCTCATAAGCGAATTAGCCCCATACGGCATTAAGGTAACTGGTCTATATCCAGGGAAGCTAAAGACTACAATGTTCCAGAAAATGGGTATTAAGAAGGAGATGGGAAATGGGCTGGAATTAGATGAGGTAGCTAAAACTGTTGAATTTATTTTATCTGCGGGAGAAAATACCGTTTTCCCAGAGGTAGGAATTAAGCATATAGACAATTAAAACAGGTTCTAACATCCTCCAGTCCCTGACCCTGGGATTACAAGATATTACAGCCACGGATGTGATACTATTTTTATATGAAGACAGCAATAATTCTTCACGGGAAACCATCAAAGGAAGGATATTATAATCCTGAGCGAGGAGCACAGTCTAATGAACACTGGCTTCCTTGGATACAAAGAAAACTTTTACTCAAAGACTACCTAGCTCAAGCGCCAGAACTGCCAGAACCATACGACCCAGATTATGAGAAATGGCGTTCTGTATTTGAGCGATTTGATATTAATGAAGACACCATTCTTATAGGGCACAGCAGGGGAGGGGCATTCCTTATAAGATGGCTCAGCGAGAATAAAGTAAAAACAGACAAAGTTGCTTTAGTTGCTCCATCAATAAGAGACGATAAAAAAGAGGAGCATGGATTTTTTGATTTTGAAATTGATAAAGAATTCCCAAACAGGACGAAGGGCGTAACCGTACTATATTCTACAGATGATTCAGGGAGTGTTGCTTCGACCGTGGACACTCTAAAGAAAAGCCTAGAAGGCGACGTGGAATACATAGAATTTACTAACAAAGGGCACCTTACCTTCGGCGATATGGGAACAGTTGAGTTTCCAGAGCTAGAAAAGGCTCTTTTAGGCGACTAAACAGGTTCTAACATCCTCCAGTCCCTGACCCATCCATTTTACCCCCTCAAACACTAGGATTTTCAGCATACTCCTTACGGGGTTCGAACTCATGATAGTATTTAAAGGATGAAACTAGAGGGAGACATAATGCTTGAGCTACATATCCCTGATTTTGATTTAGCTCAAGACTTCTATAGCTCTTTGGGTTTTGAAGTGGTTTGGAGAAGAGAACCTAAGAATGATAAGGGTGGATACATGGTTATGAAAAAAGACCATAGTATCATCAACTTCTTTGGAGGAGACGAAGGCGTTAGTAATCACTCCTTCTTTACTAGATTTCCAAAAGATACCCCTCGCGGATATGGAGTAGAGGTAATGATCCCCATCAATGGAATAGAAGAATTTTATGAGGAGTTTCTAAAAACCCACAAAGATAAAGTTATCAAAGAGTTAAACCATAAGTTTACGATGCCAGATTTTCGAGCTACCGACCCATTTGGCTTCTATCTACGTTTTGTAGAACGCTACGACTGGGTTAATGGTCGAGACAAAGAAGGAAATCGTTAGAATAGATGAAATTATTCCTTTCTTCAGATGGTTTTCTGACCAGAACTCAGTTCAAGCAGCTAGTCGGTAAAGAATATAAAGACGCCAATGTTGGTTTAATCATGAATGCTACCGATTGGATGAAGTCTTCTGAGAAAAAGACACGCCTCGATGAAGTTAGAGAACGTTTTGAAAGAATCGATATAAAACCAGAATTATTAGACCTAAGAAGGTTTTATAACAAAACTCCAGAAAGTCTTCTAAAAAAACTACAACAATATGATTTAAACATGAGTATAAAAAAGATTCTTATCGGGTTGGCAGTTTTTATTCTCGTCGGTGCGGGTATTTATTATTATCTCAATCGCGAAGAAGTCCCAACCGTCGTAGTAGAAGTGGAGGAACCAGAATATGTTTCCGAAGATAACTATAGCCCCGAATCATTTGAAGTAATCGGTAGGTCTGTGGAGAATCGTTCTATACGTGCGTTTAAGTTTGGGACTGGAAATAAAAAATTGGTTTTCGTAGGCGCTATTCACGGAGGGTACGAATGGAACACGGCTCTTCTCTCCTATGAACTTATTGATTATCTCGCTGACAATATCGAAATAATTCCATCTGACATAGAAGTGACTGTAATTCCTGTGGCAAACCCCGATGGTTTATATAAGGCCGTAGGTACATCTGGACGATTTTTTGCTGGAGATGCACCGCAGTTTGATTATGCAAACGAAACTACACTTAACGACCTTCTTGCGAGAGGGCGTTTCAATGCAAACGACGTCGATCTAAACAGAAACTTTGATTGCAAGTGGCAATCTGATGCAGTTTGGCGAAACTATGATGTGAGTGGAGGCGCTAAAGTGTTCTCTGAGCCAGAAGCGTTAGCGCTTCGCGATTTTTTCTTGAGAGAAGCGCCAGAAGCAGTTGTGCTTTTTCATAGCGCAAGCAATGGAGTCTACACCTCCTTCTGTGAGGGCGATGCGTTGCCTGGCACAGAAGATTCGCTCACTGTCTACAGCGAAGCATCTGGGTATGCACGTTACGACAACTACTCATACTACGAAGTCACTGGTGATATTGGAGACTGGCTTTCAACAATCAATACCCCTGCGATAACCGTTGAGCTTAGTAGCCACAGAGCTATTGATTGGGAGAAAAATCGAACAGGCATTGAAGCAATGTTTGAATTCTACTCAGACAATTAAATGAATAAAGATGGGCATATTGGAGTATTTGATTCTGGGTTTGGTGGATTAACCATCCTAAGAGGAATAGTTAAAGAGCTCCCAGAATACAGTTATATATATATTTAGGGGATAACGCACGTGCTCCTTATGGAAATCGCTCTAGCGAGCTTATTTATGAGTTTACAAAGGAGGCGGTAGACTTTCTCTTTTCAAAAGGTTGTGAGCTCATAATCTTGGCCTGCAACACGGCATCAAGTGAAGCTCTGCGTAAAATCCAACAAGAATATTTACCAATCAAACATCCAGATAAGAATGTATTGGGTGTTTTAATACCGGCGGCTGAATATGCAGTAGGTGTAACCAAAAATAATAAAGTCGGAGTTATCGCTACAGAGGGAACAGTTGCTTCGGGCACATTCACGAGAGAGCTGAATAAATGGAATCCCCAGATAAAGGTGATTGAAAAGGCGTGTCCGCTCCTAGTGCCCATCGTTGAATCCGGAGCCATAGGTTCACAGGCATCGAGACTAATACTCGAAGAATATTTAACACCACTGATGGAGCAGAATATAGATACCTTGATATTGGGGTGTACCCACTACGGATTATTAGAGAAACAGATACGAGGCGTCCTTGGCGAGGGCGTTGAAGTAATCTCTGAAGAAGCTTGCGTCCCCGCTAAACTTAGGGATTATTTGGATAAACATAATGAAATAAAAGAAAAACTTAGCCTTAATGGGAGTGTAAAGTTCTATTCTACAGACCCAACAGACAAGTTTATTACTTTAGGAAGTGAGTTCTATGGAGAGAAGATTATCGTTGAGAAATTGATTAGATTGTAAACAATCAAAATTTTTTATAACCTAATCTTAAATTATGGCAGAAGATAATAAGGAAATATGGGTGGCGGTGTCGGGTGGGTTTGACCCCGTTCATGTTGGACACGTACGCATGTTTGAAGAGGCCAAAAAGCTGGGCGATAAGTTGATAGTGATTATTAATAATGACAATTGGCTTACAAAGAAGAAGGGACATGTTTTTATGCCCCAAGAAGAAAGAGGGGAAATTATTCAAAATTTTTCTTTCGTAGATAGGGTGGTTTTTACGGATCATTCCGAAGATTCTACGGATACAACTGTATGCAAAGAGCTAGAACTTTATCGACCAAACATTTTTGCAAATGGTGGGGATAGGCTTGCCGACAACACACCAGAAGTAGAAATATGCAAAAAAATTGGTTGCGAGATGGTCTTTAACATAGGGGAGGGCGGAAAGATACAATCCAGTTCTTGGCTATTAGATGAATTTTGGGAGAATTATAAAAAGAATAAAAAATAATATCACATCGACATATTAACTTCTGGCACAAATTCTTGTTCTAAGATTTGATATAATGGAGGCATGTCAAAAATTAATTCATTAAAAGCAATTTTAGTAGTTTCAGTCTTTGGACTAATTTTTTCTGGATATTTAACTTATAAAGAACTTTTCGCATCAGAAAGCGCGGTTGGGTGCAATCCTTTAGGGACGCCCGGAACAATATTTGGATATCCTCCCTGTGTTTACGGGTTCTTTATGTATTTGATTGTCGGCGCCCTCTCCGCTTTTGGCTTGAGGTCTAAGAAAGCTTAGCTCTCGGCATACTATTAAAACCGTGGGCATAATCTCCTAGAGGTATTCCATAAACCCTTCCCCACAGGTCTACGTTTATTATTTTGTCCCTACCTAGTCTTACTTCTAAATATTGATGAGGGCTGAAAAGCCATATAGTAGTCCAGCGTTGTCGAACATCCTCTTCTTTAAAATGGCCACTTTTAATTAGTAGAACACGCATCAGATAATTCAAAGTCATGCAATGCAAGAATCCAGTTCTATTCCAGACAGATTCTAGGTTGTCGGTGAAAAAATCAAACGAACGAATAAATGTCTTTATCCTATATCCCCTATATTTATTCCCCAGCAAGTCGTACGTTCTTTCTAGGCATTCTTTTTTACCGGTGGAGTTACTCAACTTTTTAGCAACTATCTCCATGCTTTTCGGCAAGTCTAGGGGGATTTCTTTTAAAAATAGATTAATTAGCACGAGTTAATTCTAAAGTAATATATAATTTAGAAAAGGTCGTAGAAACACTTTTATTCTTATGAGTAAGAATTTATTAGGGTTAATTGTAATGTTTGGATTGCTTGTTGTAGGAGCATACTTTGTTTTCTTCGCGTCAGAGACGGTCGATGTTGATACGGATGACGCGGTAGAAGAGGTCGAAAACATAGAAGAAGAACAAGGGTTTAGGAAAGAACCTGTAGCATGCACTTTAGAGGCAAAGATATGTCCAGACGGAAGTAGTGTCGGTCGTACGGGACCAAATTGTGAATTTTCACCATGTCCAAACGTGGGTTTGGCCAACCCAGCTTCGGTTTACTGTGTTAATAATGCTGGCACCTTAGAGATACGCGAGGGAACTGGGGGACAATATGGCGTTTGTGTCTTTGCAGATGGCAGTGAATGTGAGGAATGGGCATATTTTCGAGGGGAATGTGAAGAAGGACAAGGATTAGATTAAAAACATGAAAAAAAATTGGATAAGCATAATTACGGTTTTAGTTTTGATTGGACTGGGCGGATATTTCCTCTTCAGCCAGTCGAGTAACGAGAAATCAACCGAGCAAAGCCTTGAATTATTTCCCGGTGTAGATTGGGTAGAGACTACTTCTGCGCCGTTGGTAGATCCTTTGGGTGGAGATGCAGGAATGTCTGGCAAGTCTTGGGAGGGCGCGCTGGAGAACTTGGCGGAAGAGGATCTGGCAACAATAGGGTTTAGAGAATACTACACAGAGAAGCTTTCTCGGGAAGGATGGGCGGAGCAAGTCGAGTATGGAGGATTCACTATTGGACCAATAGCTGCAGATGGACCCTACAGCAGTGCGCGGGGTTACTTAAAAGTAGACGAAGGCATGCTCAAAATAGTTGCATTTTCGATGGAAACCACGGGAGAACAGACTAGCGGAGAGAATGAACCAATAGTCTATGGTCCTCCGTATAAAGTGACCCTAGGAATCTTTGTTAGCGATCCGATACCGCTAGGGACACCCGCTCCTAATGACGGTGTTTAGCGCCACGCTTAACCATTAAATAGTTGATTAAATGGGCGACGAAGATATTGGTCGCCCATTTCGGTGCACGGCATTGAGGGAGTTTAATGTATAATTACGTTCGTAAAACAGGGTCGTATTATAAATTAATTTATAAAACATGGATTTTTTAGAAGCAATCGTATTGGGTATAGTCCAAGGAATAGCAGAGTGGATTCCTATTAGTTCAGAGGGCTTAACGACTCTAATAGCAGTTAATCTGCTTGAAGGCTCTACTCTTAACGAAATTATTACAGTTTCCCTATATCTTCACCTAGGAACTTTTTTTGCAGCCCTTATTTATTTTAAAAAAGATGTAGTGTATTTAATAAAACAGGTTTTTCAATATAAGAAAGCCGACGAAGAGACGAAGAACTTAATTAATTTTTATGTTATAGCCACGTTAGTCAGCGGTGGTTTGGGCTTGTTGATTCTAAAAGGAATAACGGGTCTCGAGAGCGTGATTGCTCTGTCTCAAGGTGCCATTTTGATGGCGTTAGGAATTCTTCTTGTAGCCACTGGTCTATTGCAGGTCTGGCGTAAATATGAGGGAGAGCGCGATCCAGCTGATTTGAAGTTATCAGACGGCGTTATAGTCGGGATAGCTCAAGGGTTAGCCGTGGTCCCCGGGCTCTCTAGGTCGGGGCTTACAGTCTCGGTTCTCCTCCTCCGTAAATTTAAAGATACCCAAGCGCTGAAGCTTAGTTTTATATTGAGCTTACCCATAGTTTTAATTGGCAACGTAGTCCTTAATACGAGCCAGTTCATATTTACATGGGGTTCACTTATCGGCCTTGTTATGTCTTTTATTTTTGGCTTAATAACAATTCATTTCTTGCTTCGATTGAGCGAGCGGTTTCAGTTTGGTTGGTTTGTGCTTTTGTTTGGAATTCTAGTGATGGCGTCGGTCTTTATCTATTAGAGCTGTTTTAAATGCAGAATCTTTTAAAGAAAATAAAAGACAAATTAATAAAATATAGAAGGTATAGTTCTCCCTTACTCTTTTTTCTTTGGGGAGTCATCTTGTTACTAATTTCAACGAATCTCGGTAACCCGTTTTTGACCATCCTATTCTTTATTATTCTTAATTCTTTAGTGGTTGCGATATTCTACCTAAGCTTCGCCTCAACCATAGAGAATGGGAAAGATGGCATAGGAATAGCGATAGGTTCTATTGCTTGTTTGCTTACGATATTTATGGACATACTCCTTCTCTTCTAAGAGCTCTTTTTGAAGTAGGTAAAAATTTTATATGAAGATAGCTTATACTTAGATTAATGAGATTGCCAAAGTTAAAATATCCCAACCTCACGTTTTTTGTATTTTCTGTTCTACTTGCCTTGGTTTTGGCTTGGTTTGGCGTCTTAGATAGGGTTTTTGTCGAGTTTGGAGATCTGGGATATGCAGGCGCCTTGCTTGCAGGACTGCTTCTGCCCATAACATTTACTGCGCCCATAGCTACGGTGACCCTTTTTTATTTAGGGGGTCATTATGAGGTTGTCCCGTTGGTTCTGTTGGCAACATTTGGGGCACTTATAGGCGATTTGATAATATTTACATTTGTTAAAGACAGGACGCTTGCGGAGATAGAGTCTATAAGGGCTGAGTATAGAGCAGATCATCGTAAGCACGACCACTATAAGAGGCACAAGGCCCTTCTAGATCTCTTTCGTAGCAAACCATTTCATGCGCTTGCCTTGTTTGTTGGAGCCCTTCTTATTGCATCTCCATTTCCAGATGAATTGGGTGTTGCTATCTTTGCCTCCTATCGATTAAATATACATAAATTTATACCCCTCTCACTATTTTTAAACGGTATTGGTATTTGGTTGATTATTTTGGCCGGCAAAACTTTCATTGGCTAAGGTTATTGGCGCCGTGTACAATAAATTAGAAATAGAAAATGATTGATAAAGAATTAAAAAAACTACTCGACGGGGAGATCGATTATCAAAGAGAAATTTTAGACCTAATAGCTTCAGAGAACATGGCCTCGGAAGATACATTGTCTGTCCTTTCTTCTCTACTCTCAAATAAATATTCTGAAGGATACCCGGGCAAACGTTATTACCCAGGCAATAAAAACGCCGATAAAGTAGAAGAACTTACTAAGAAAAGAGCGCTTAAATTGTTTGGTGTTGATAAGGGCGCCTGGAGAGTAAACGTTCAACCCTATTCGGGTTCACCAGCTAACCTCGCAGTATATTTAGCGTTGGTTGAGCCGGGGGGCGTGGTGATGGGAATGCGTTTAGCTGATGGAGGACATCTAACCCACGGGCATAAGGTATCTGCCACAGGTAAAATATGGAAAAGTGTTCAGTTTGGCGTAGATAAAGAAACGGGTCTTATTAATTACAGTGAGGTGGCCAAGCTAGCTAAGAAGCATAAACCTAAACTTATCATATCGGGTTTCACCGCCTATCCAAGGAAAGTTGATTTTAAGAAATTCAGAGCTATTGCAGATAGTGTCGGAGCTTATCATATGGCAGATATCTCTCATATCGCAGGTTTGGTGGCCGGAAACGCTCATCCATCACCATTTCCTTGGACAGACATTGTGACTACAACGACTCACAAATCGTTGAGAGGACCTAGGGGTGCAATAATATTCTCTAACGGCAATTCGAAAATTGCTAAAAAGAATGGCGTCGACCTACCATTGGCTATAGATAAAGCAGTTTTTCCGGGTCTTCAGGGGGGGCCTCATAATAATGTTACAGCGGCTAAGGCTCAAGCGTTTTATGAAGTGCTTAAGCCTGGGTTTAAGACTTATGCAAAGCAAATAGTTAAAAATGCTGATACTCTTGCCAAGAGGTTGAAAGCCAAAGGCGTTCATTTGGTAAGCGGTGGTACGGACACCCACCTTATATTGATGGACGTGAAGAGTTTCGGCATAGACGGTAAAGAGGCAGAAGAAAGACTGGAAAAAGTTAATATCATAGCCAACAGAAATTCAGTTCCGGGAGATGTTTCGCCTTTCAAGCCGTCGGGAGTTCGGCTAGGGACCCCCTCTCTTACGTCTAGAGGAATGAAGGAGAAAGAGATGGACATAGTGGCCGAGTTAATCTATAAAGCAATCTCCGGAGAAAAAGGAGTTAAACAAGAAGTTATAAAATTATGCAAAAAATTTCCGGCAAGGAAATTTCTAGGGAAATAATAGAGAGCCTTAAGGAAAGGCCAGCCCCTCAAAAAATATTAGGCGCTATTTTGGTAGGAGAGAATCCCGCTTCTGTTAGTTTTCTTAAAAAGAAAAAAGAAGTAGCCGATGAGCTGGGAATAGATTTTCGCATCTATGAATTTCCAGGAGATATTAAAAACGATGATATTAGAAAGGAGGTTGTTAAGCTTGCTGGGAACAAAAAGATAGGAGGTCTAGTGGTGCAACTTCCTCTCCCCGAGGCGCTAAATAAATATTATGCAGTTAATGCAATCCCTAGAGAGAAAGACGTAGATGTTCTGGGCGAGCGCGCCATAGGAGCCTTCTATCACAATCGCAA
Source organism: Patescibacteria group bacterium (assembly GCA_018826645.1). Taxonomy (GTDB): domain Bacteria; phylum Patescibacteriota; class Minisyncoccia; order UBA6257; family Colwellbacteraceae; genus 1-14-0-10-42-22. The sequence continues at coordinate 9,732 of JAHJZF010000020.1, forward strand.
TCTTGTTTTGCCGCCATCCGTGGCAACAGTGGAAGAAATATTGAAAAGACAAGAATTTGATTTGGGTAAATCTAATGTGGCGGTAGTCGGTCTGGGGGATTTGGTCGGCAGGCCAATAGGCCTATGGCTTACTGGCAAGTGTGGGGAGCTTGTCTTACTTGATAGTAAAAGCGATTCGAACGTATTAATTCGAGCAGACCTTATAATTTCGGGAGTGGGAATGGCGGGTATAGTTAAGGGAGATGACCTAAAAGAAGGAGCGGGAGTTATAGATTTTGGATATTATTATTCTCCGGAAGGTAAATTATCGGGAGACCTAAGTTTGGGAGACGAGCCAGACAAATTAGCTTTTTATACGCCTACGCCAGGAGGCACGGGGCCTATCCTGGTGGCTAAATTGATGGAGAACTTCTATAAACTTAATGCTTAAGAAAGTCCCTCTAATTATATTTCTAGTCACACTGGCCTTATTTTTATTGGGATTTATGTCTTACACATTAACTAAAGGAGAAAGAATCTCCACAATTTTAAAAGATATGGGGAACAATAGTTCAGAAGAGCCTTTGTCGGTTTTGGTTTTGGGGCAGGTGGGCCTAGGCCAAGGTGGACAATGGCATTTTGCTCCAGATTTAGTAGATACGATAATCCTTCTCCATTTTAATCCCGAGACAGGGGTAGTTAATTTAATTTCACTACCTCGCGACCTTTATGGTGATTTTGGCGAATCAAGGATAAAAATTAATAAAGTTGTGTCTAGTCATAAAACCGAAGGACTCCTCAAAATATTGCCGGAGATAACGGGAATAGAGGTAGATAAGTATGTAGTTTTAAACCTTGAATTAGTTAAAGAAGTGGTCGATGGCTTAGGGGGGATAAAAATAGATTTGGCCGAACCCGTTTACGATCCTGTCGGTAGTTTTTCTCTTGATACAGGAACAAACTATTTGAATGGAGAAGATACGGCTTGGTTAATCAGAAACCGCTATGCGCCAGAAGGAGATTTTTTTAGAGAAAAAAACCAACACTTAGTTCTGGGAGCTATCTTCACAAAGTTCGATAGCCTCAGTTCATTTAAGAAGACCAGCTTTCTCTTTCGAATGTTGCCCCAAATATCAAAAAGCACCAGCAATTTTCGCTTAGGAGAAACAATTTCTGACTTTCGCGAAATAGATAAAATTCAATTCAATAGTATCGTTCTAGATTTTAATACCGAGCTTTGGCAGAGCACTAGTTTGCCGAGCCTTGTTGGTGAGGGTGAGTATGTCTTGATACCAAAAGCAGGAATCAATGAGTACGAAAAAGTTAAAGAATATATTCAAGAGCACTTACAATAGCTACTCTCTAATCTTCTCAGCTGTAGCTTTAATAACAGCCGTTTCTAACTCTTTTAGTAGTTTTTTGTTCTCCTTAAGTCCGTCTCGAACTTTTTCTAAACCAACACCCAATTTTTCTTCGCCAAAACTATAGCTAGCGCCAGATTTTTTAGCCACGCCTAATTCTAGGGCAAGACCCAGCACATCTCCCTCGTAAGAGATTCCTTCTCCGTACATAATGTCGAATTCAGCGACCTTAAAAGGTGCGGCAACCTTGTTTTTAGCTACTTTAGCTTTAGTCCTAGAGCCGACGATTTCCTCTCCTCTTTTAAGTTGAGCCTTTCTGCGAATATCTATCCTGACAGAAGAGTAAAATTTAAGCGCTCTTCCGCCCGGAGTAGTCTCTGGGTTGCCAAACATAATACCTATTTTCTCTCTAAGCTGATTGATGAATATAACTATAGTGCCCGTTTGAGATGCAATGCCCGCAATTTTACGTAGGGCTTGAGACATCATGCGTGCTTGTAGGCCGATGAATTTAGTTTCCATATCACCCTCTATCTCTGCTTTTGGAGTTAGGGCGGCCACTGAGTCAACAACAACAACATCAATCATTTTTGAACGAATAATACTTTCTAATATATTAAGAGCTTCTTCTCCACTGTTGGGTTGAGAAATTAAGAGTTCCTTGATTTTAACTCCTATATTTTTGGCATATTCAGGGTCGAGAGCATGCTCCGCATCAATAAAAGCAGCTTTGCCTCCCTTCTTTTGTGCTTGTGCTATTGTCGAGAGCGCCAAGGTTGTTTTACCAGAAGATTCTGGGCCGAAAATTTCTATAATCCTCCCCTTAGGAAATCCGCCGATACCCAAAGCTAAATCTAGGGACAGGGAGCCTGTCGAAATTGATTCTACGTCGACTCGCCTAGCATCCCCTAAAGTCATTATTGCCTCTTCGCCATATTTAGCACGAAGAGTTTCGAGAAGTTCCTCTATATTGCCTTTCGAAGGAGTGTCACCACTCTCTTTAGTTGTTTTTTTGGTTGGCATGTTTCTATTCTCCGGACGGTTGATAAAAAACTTGTTTTAAAACGGTAGCCTCTCTTCCTAAATATCTATGGATTTTAAATTCCAATGTATTAAGCCCGAGCTCCATTTGGACGTCTTTGACAAAACCTCCCTCTTCATCAGTATAAATCAATTCTCCGTTCAAAGTTAATTGGTCGCCTGGCTTAATAAATCCCTCTACTTGCAGAATTTTTTGATCTGTAGATTCGGGTAGCGCCATGTCTATAGTTGGCCTACCGATAATTCGGTTCAAATTAATGGCAAAAAAGGCGACCACAAGAATCACCGACAGGATAGCAATAATTTTTCCCGAATCTATTTTCTTAATAGCAAAACGATTGATAGGAAGCTTGTCTTTTTCGCCAGAGGAGGGGGTTTCTACCGAAGACCTATAAATGTCCCATAAAGAGTCGTTTTCTACTCCTAATGTATTGGAAATCTTAAAAAGATATCCACGTATGTATGGTCTGGCGGGTAGGTTTTTAAAATCGCCTTGCAAAAGGGCGTCTATAAATCTTTTAGGTACATCGGTCATAGAAGAGAGTCTCTGGGGACCGATGCCTTTGGATTTCATTAAATTCTTGAGCGTCTCGACGACGTCTTCATGCTCATTCATAATATGGAGTATCTTCTTCTGGTTCCTCTGCTTCTTTCGTAGAAACTAGTATGTCTCTGGGCTTAGCCCCATCTGCTGGCCCAATTACGCCCTTGGCTTCCATGATATCAAGGAGCCTGGCGGCACGAGCATATCCTACGCGCAAGCGCCTTTGTAGATATGAGGCGGACGCTTTCTTAGCTTGGACAACTGCTTCATAGGCCTCTTCATATAGTTCGTCGTCATCATCTATATCAAACGAGCTAGTTTTAGGTTTTTCTAGGCTTTCTTCCATTTCATCTCCAAGCGTATCATCTGCCAAGATTCGATTTTCAGTTTTGATGAATTTAACAACGGCGTTGATTTCGTCTTCCGTTATAAAACCTCCTTGGATTCTCTTTGGCTTGGAATAATCAGCCGATATAAGGAGCATATCTCCTCCTCCCAAAAGTTTTTCTGCCCCGGCCATATCCAAGATGGTGCGCGAGTCAATTTGGCTTGCTACCTGTAGAGCGACGCGTGTAGTAATGTTCGCTTTAATAAGGCCTGTGATGACTTCTACGGATGGACGTTGAGTTGAGACTATTAAATGAATACCAGTAGCTCTAGCCATCTGTGCTAAGCGGACAATAGACGTTTCGACCTCTCTGCCAAAAGCGACCATTAAGTCAGCTAGTTCATCAATCACAATAACCATAAAAGGCAACATATCTTCGTGGCGATCTTGGTTGTATCCCACAATATCTCTTTTGCCAGCATCAAGAAGTAGCTCGTAGCGTCTTTCCATCTCTTGAATAGCGAACCTAAGAGCCGCTACCGCCCTTTTGCCTTCAGTGATGACGGGCGACAAAAGGTGGGGGATGCCTTCGTATGTAGAAAGTTCTACTTTCTTGGGGTCAATCATAATGAAGCGCAGGGTGGCTGGGGAGTTTTTATAAAGCAAAGAAATTATAAGAGAGTGAATGGCGATAGATTTACCGCTTCCA
>JAHJZF010000021.1 GCA_018826645.1 Patescibacteria group bacterium
CCCTTAGGTCCTTCCGCGACTTCAAAGGTTACTTTATCACCTTCCTTAAGGTCGTCGAATTGTACATCGACGAGCTCATTTGAGTGGAAAAAGAGATCTTTCTCTTCGCCATCGCGAGAGATGAACCCGTAACCACGGTCAGTGAGTCGAGCAATTGTTCCTTCCATTATTTACTTGATTTGTTATGAACTACTGTCAAATCTAGAATACTGTAGGACAAAACTCGACCACCTTTTCACCTCAGTCCTGACTTGATCGGGATGAATACTAGCACAAACGCACCCCTAATGTCAATACATCACCCCTTTTTTATTAATTCTAGTTTTTGGTCGTTATTCCAACCTTCAATTTGTTCTTTTCGTTTTTCTGCAGATGTTTTGGTTGGGTGCCATTCTTGATGAACAAGCTCGACGTCTTTGAATTTTTTAGTGAAGAAAGACCTGCCGTCTCCGTGTTCTTTAATCCGCGCTTGGAGATGGTTGGTTATATCAATATAGAATGTTTTGTTATCGCAAAGGAGTATATATAGATACCACATGTTTATTTCAGTATATATCTAAATCCCATATCGAAAACTGATATAATGTATATATGCTTAAATTATTTAAGCCCATCACCTTAAAGTGGTGGCAGGTTGGGGTAGTCAAGGTCGCTCTAATTTCTTTTGGTATTCTGGTGGGCATGGCCTGGTCAGATATTTTTGTAATTTGGACGCCCACCCTGCTGGCTATCTTAATAGTGTCGTGGGCATACCTTATAGCCCTCTGGTTTAAGAACTGGAAGTAGTAAATCCAATTTTGGTATACTGCCGGGCATGGAGCCTTTAGCATCTCGCATAAGACCCACAAATCTAGGGGAATTTGTTGGACAAGAACATTTAGTGGGTAGCGGCAAGCCACTCGCTGTTGCTATTCAAGAGAAACATCTTTTTTCTTTTATTTTATGGGGCCCACCGGGCTCGGGTAAAACAACACTGGCGCGTATATATGCGCATGCCCTTGATGTTGAATTGCATGAGCTTTCTGCCGTTTCGGCGAAGAAAGATGATATTCGAAATATTGTAGACGAGAAAGATGGCCAGACAACACTGCAACCCAAGGTCTTATTTCTAGACGAGATTCATAGATTTAATAAAGCTCAACAGGATTTTCTATTACCCCTTGTTGAGAAGGGTAAATTGGCACTTATCGGAGCGACAACGGAGAATCCTAGTTTTGAAGTAATCGCCCCGCTCTTATCACGCTGTCGCGTGTTTGTATTGAATGAACTCTCCGGAGAAGATATGGATAAAGTAATTGGTCGTACGGGTTTTAAGATGAGCCAGAAGGCACGTGAATGGTTAATCGCGATGGCTAATGGTGATGCTCGGCAGGCCATTACTATGCTGGAAAACACAGACAAGCTTTACGGGAAGATTTCTATCGAAACGCTTAAAGATACTCTCCAGTCAAAAACTCTTCGTTATGACAAAAAAGGGGAGGAGCACTACAACACGATTAGTGCGTTTATTAAAAGCATGCGTGCTAGTCAGCCAGACGCAGCTCTCTACTATATGGCTCGAATGATTGATGCGGGAGAGGATCCGAAATTTATAGCCCGTCGGATAGTGATATTTGCTAGCGAAGACATAGGTATGGCACAACCGACAGCTCTAGTGGTTGCCAATGAAGTATTTAGGGCAGTTGAGACTATCGGTTTGCCGGAATGTGGGATAAATTTGGCTCACGGCGTTGTCTATCTGGCGACGGCCAAAAAAGATCGCAGTGCGTACAATGCGTATATGGAGGCGATGGAAGATGTTCAAGAGCACGGCAATTTACCAATTCCTCTTAAGATAAGGAATGCTCCGACAAAACTTATGAAAGATTTAAATTATGGTAAAGGGTATGAGAAGTATACAGACGACGATTTTTTGCCAGACGAACTTAAGGGAAAGAAGTATTTGAAATAATCGTTAAGCCTTTCAGGTCTTTAATCAAAAATATTTACTAGGTATTCGTTGATTTTGCGTTGATCTGCGTCGTAGAAGTTTTGTTCATTATCATATAGATAGGTCGCGAGCTTTTTGCCTACAAACCTCCAGTGCCATGGTTCAAAAACATAATATGCATTGCCTTTGGGATAGGAGAGGACAAAGCCGTGTTTGTGGGCATTTTGAAGGAGCCATTCATATGCAGGAGTGCTTGAGAAGCCGTCGAATCCACCACCGATACCACGAGTTGTGAAATCAACTGTCGTACCTAATTGGTGTTCTGAATATCCTTGGTCAGCAGAAAATGCATTTGCGCCAGTGCCATAGACGATGGTGTATCCAGCCTTAAGCGATGCTTGAGTGCCGAATGAACGATAGGCGGAATTTATCCACAAAGTAACATCGTCATCAGCGGCATCTGTAATTAAGTCTTCTAAATATGGCCAGACGTTGGAATGTATTTGAAGGGGAGCGCCTTCGTTGTATAAATGCGTGAGAGGAATGGCCGTCAGTCGTGGAGGAACATAGTGTTCGTTGAGGAAATAGACTTTTGAATATTTTTGAAGAAGTTCTTTATCTGTCTTGCTTAGCTTGTCGAGCACTCCTACAGTTCCAGCGATGTCTTGTACTTCTTCGACTAGGCTTCCCACACGTTCTTTCTCTGCCGTTAATTCTTGAGACAACCCTTCTTTCTCTCCTGCGGTGCGAGCTAAATCTTTTTCTGTGATGCCCAGCATGTCTTCTAACTTAACTACCCTTGCTTGGAGAGTAGCGTTTTCGTCTTTAAGGGTCGAGTATTTATAAAAGCCGTAGCCAGTTAATGCGAGAGCAACAATAATTATTGCTGGCACGACTTCTTTTAAAGTTAAGGATAGTTTCTTCACGACTTGATTTTAGCACGAACGATTTAAAACAGAGAGAACCTATTTCTTTTTCTTGCTAGCTTTTTTTGCCAACATCTCGCGTTTTATTGCGAGGCGTTTTTGGGTTTTTTGTGAGCGGGATTTCTTCTTCTTTCCTACGCCCGTATCTCTTTTTGCCATATTATTACTATAACCCATTTTAGGGCTTTAGTGATATGTTTATGAGATATGTTTATTGACGATATAACAATTAAAGTATCTGCGGGTGACGGTGGTTGCGGCAAAGTTGCTTTCAACTCTAATGCCATGAGTCTTGGACCAACGGGTGGCTCTGGTGGCGATGGTGGAAGCGTTTATCTTGAAGGTAGTTCTAGTCTAGACCTCCTAAATAACTTACGTTTTAAAAAAGAGATTAAGGCTACGGATGGTCAGGACGGCAAGCCACAGTTTCACGATGGCGCTAATGGTAAAGACTTGATATTGAAAGTGCCGGTGGGAACTTCAATTCATAATCTTGATACTGGCAAAGAAGAAGAAATTCTAAAAACAGACCAAAAGATTCTGGTTGCCAAAGGGGGTCATGGCGGAAAAGGTAATTTTCTTTTCCGAAGCGCGCGTAATACAAGCCCTCGTGGGTTTCAGGAAGGACTGCGGGGTGAGCAGTTTATGCTTCATCTGGAGCTAAAACTTATTGCAGACGTCGGTTTTATCGGTCTGCCGAATGTTGGCAAGACGAGTCTTCTTAATGAATTGACTAATGCCAATAGCAAAGTCGCTAATTACCAGTTCACAACGCTTGAGCCAAATTTAGGCGTTTATTACCACTTAATACTTGCTGATATTCCCGGACTTATTGAGGGGGCGTCTTCAGGGAAGGGTTTGGGCATCAAGTTTCTCCAGCACATTGAGCGTACAAAAGTGTTATTTCACTTTATCTCTGTTGAATCGGCTGACGTAGCTGAGGATTATAAAATTATTCGAGCCGAGCTCGGCAAATATAATAAAGAATTACTTGATAAGCCGGAATATCTTTTCCTAAGCAAGAGCGACATGGTTCCTCCAGCAGAACTTAAGGAAAAACTTAAAGCTTTAAAAAAGATAAACAAGAAAAGTTTAGCCATATCTATACACGATATGGATAGCCTAGAGGCTGTTCAAAAAATTCTAAACAGCTTGGGGAAATAAACAGAATTTATACGAATTCCAAATTTTTTTGGGGTATAATAAGAACTATGAAAATATTTCCTGTCTTAATTTCGATCCTTATCGCTCAGTTAGCTGGCATAATTGGTTCTTTTTTCACCGTTACTAGCGTAAATACTTGGTATTTAGACTTGGTAAAGCCTGCATGGAATCCTTCTAGCTGGATTTTTGGACCCGTCTGGATAACTCTTTATACCCTTATGGGTATCGCTGCATATTTAGTTTGGCGTAGTAACGGAGCTTCGGGAGTAAAGATTGCTTTGTTGGTCTATGGAGTCCACCTAGTTTTAAATGCCCTTTGGTCAATACTCTTCTTCGGGCTTAATAATCCTGCCGTTGCCTTCTTTGAAATACTGCTGTTACTAGTCTTCATTCTTGTCACCATATTCTTATTCTGGAAAATTAATCCATGGGCCGGAGCCCTCCTTTTGCCTTATTTGGGATGGGTATCCTTCGCCGCTTTTCTTAATTACACAATCTGGCAATTAAATTAAGATGGAACTATTAACTACGCTTGTTTTGTCTGTGGGCATTAACCTTGCAATGTTTGTGCCTGCGTTTTTATTTAAGACAGATAAATTAACCGATATTTCATATGCAATTACTTTCGTAGTTGTCTCTGGGTATGCATTTATAAAAGGAGGAGCGAGTACGGCGTCTATTATTCTCGGCTCAATGATCCTCCTTTGGGCTATAAGAATTGGAAGCTATTTGTTTATACGCATAAGAAAGATTGGAAAAGACAAACGTTTTGATGAAAGACGAAATAGTTTTTGGGGTTTTTTGGGGTTTTGGCTTCTTCAGGGGCTGACGGTTTGGGTCGTGCTTATCCCAAGCATAATCTTCTTTACGAACGGCATAATCGAAATCCCTAGATATGCTTATCTCGGATTAGGTATATGGGCCGTTGGTCTAATAGTGGAGACTGTTGCAGATATTCAAAAATATCGCTTCATTAACAACCCAAGTAATAAAGGAAAATGGATTGGAAGTGGGCTATGGAAATACTCTCGTCATCCCAACTATTTTGGAGAAATTTTATTATGGATTGGGGTTTATGTGTTTGCATTTTTTGGCCTAGATCTTTGGCAAGCCTTTGTGGGGTTGTTGAGTCCACTGTATATAGCCTCTTTAATCATGTTTGTGAGCGGGGTGCCCCTGCTTGAAAAGGCGGCAGACAAGCGATGGGGTGACAATCCCGTGTATAATGAATATAAAAAGAGGACTAGCATTCTAGCCCCATTACCAAACAAAAATGTCTAAATTCATCACATCTTATTTAATAGTTCTAGCCGTTATGGGGGTTTTTGACTTCTTATGGCTTGGCGTGGTGTCGAAGAGTTTTTATCGAAATCAGCTAGGGGGCTTAATGGCGGAGAACGTTAATTGGTTGCCAGCCATACTCTTCTATCTTCTATACGCTTTCGGCGTAACAGTATTTCTCATGCTTCCTCTTATGAGTGGAGAGCTTGCGTTGGGCAAAGGGTTATTACTAGCAGCACTTTTTGGAGCTGTGGCTTATGCGACCTATGACTTATCAAATTGGGCGACTCTTAAAGATTGGCCAGCGATGGTGGTATTTGTAGATATCGCTTGGGGGACCTTCTTCACCACCATATCAGTCTATATTTCTTATTGGTTTTCCAAGCTAATGGGTTAGGATGGGCAGGACGATTGTAGTTAACGACTCTTATCAAAAAAATTACAGGTATGAAATTACCGAACCGGTAGGTAGGAATTTCCATCCAGAATTCAAGCCGGAATTAACTCCCAAAGAAATGCTCCGAATCGGAGTTTTCGGAGGCAAATATATGTCCGACAAGCCAAAAGAGTTTCCTGATAGTTGGTATGTAAAAGCAAAACTATCTTTGGATGGAGAAAAGCATTGCGAGATAAATTTCTTTAAGAAATGCGTTAGCCAACCTCTTAAAGTATGGCAAGAAAAGGGTTGGATATATCCAGATGATCCGCGAGGATGGTTCCAATGGTATTGCAGATATTATATGGGACGAAGGATGGAAGATGATGAAAGGCAAATTAAGAGATGGAAAGCATTCAAGCGTCACGCTATTCAAGTTAAAAAGAACTGTAAGGCAGGGGATTTAGGGTGCAGGCAGAAACAACGCCAGGCATTATTGCATTGGGCATATGACAGCAGGAGAATCTAGCTCCGAGGGTTGTCGGCTGTTCGAACCTATTTTTTGAGGTAGGGCCTAGAAGCGGTACCCCTAGTGGACAATGTTGGAACCTATAGATGTGGAAAGCCGCCCCTGTGCGAACGGACAATCCACTTGGGGGCGGCATGTTCACCGCTTACGCCTCGCTACCCAGCTCACGTCGGCCGAGCCTTCGGCTCCGAAGAGACCTTCGTCGTCTGTGCGGGAAGAGGTCTTCGTTTTCCCGCTTCTTGATGCCACTACAGCGATGTAGAGGCAAAATGCGACGATTACCACGTCGGGAATAGCTTCAAAGAACTTATGCACGGAATACCTCCTGTACGTCTGTTGTTGTGTATAAAGAGAACAGCATATCGTGGCTGTAGTCAATATGGTGCTCCGAGGGTTGTTGGCTGTTCGAACCTATTTCTTGAGGTAGGGATAAGAGGGGGACCCCCGACGAGACTTTGTTAGAACCTCCTGATATAGTTTTAATATGGATTTTAAACCCGAGAAAGTCGTTGTCTCTCAGTCTTCAGAATTAATATCTGAAGAAGAAAAGCAGAGAAGGTTAGAAGAGATAGAAAAAGCTCAGTGTGTCTGGAGAGAGAAAGCGACCGAGGATGGAGTAGTAGAGGTATCTTTGCCATACGATTGCCGCCTAATAGGACAAATAGATGAGGCCAGTAAGGCTGCGGAAATAAGGTCTACGTTCGCAAAGAATGTCTCTGCCCACGGCGTTGCTACTCGCTTAATGAGAGCTTTTGTCTCCGAGGCCAAATCTAGGGGAGTAGAGAAATTAACAGTTAAAGAAATTATTACTTCAGGAGGGCTTCAATTGAGTATTAAGGTTTTTGGCATAGATAGCGTACATTTTTTTGCTAGGCCCTACGGTTCTCCAGTAAGTGAAAATAGGGAAATTAGCGTTGAAGAGGCAGAGCAGCTTGTTGCGGAGAAAGCTGAACCAACTTTTGTTCCTAATGAACAAGAGATTATTGATGTAGGCGTAGATTTAAGAGAATTAGATACAGAGGGGTGGGAGAGTCCAATTTCTAATAACGAAATATCGTCAAAAGGAGTTATTGAGCAAGAGGGTTTAGAAATAAAAGATCAAATAGTTGATATTGTCTCTCTTGAGGACAGAGATGTCTTTAGAGATTCTGTAGAAGAGTTTATTAGTCGGCGAATTACAGAGCTAACTAGACAATCTGAACCGACTACCATAAATGCGATAAAAGAGGATGTAAAAGGGTTTATACATCCAGAAAGTAGGTTGGAGGCCAAAGTAGGTAGAAGAGGATATAGAATTGATGACTAGAACGTTGTATGTAGAGATATAAAGGTCGTATCATAAAAAATTCATTTAGAATAACATGATTAAAAATTTAGCAGGTTTGTTTGTTTTGACGACTCTTATTCTTATGTCGGGAGCTAGTGTTTATGCTCAAGAAGAGGTAATTGCCATAGAAGGGGAGGTGGATGTGGAGATAACCGACGACGGTTCTGCGACAACTACAGAAGAAGTGGTTGAAGAAGAGCTAATAGTAGAAGACGAATTAACAGAAGAAGAGATTCAAAACATCCTCGACGAAGAAGAGGTCTTAACCGAAGAAGACATTGTGAGCCTGGAAGACCTTGAGGGAGAGATAATTGCCGTTACAGATGAGGTAGTAATTATTGAACAGCCATCAGGCGACATAATAGTTGTTGATACCGCAACTTACGAGAAGGTTGCTTCAAGTGGTGGAGGAGGCGGAAAGGCAGTTAAAGGCCAAAAGGTGGAGACAGGAACGATGAGCAATGGAAATGTTACGACAAAGAGCGGAACATATTCCATTCCTAGTAATGCTACAGTTACAAAAAATGGCCAGAGTGTTTCTGCCAGCGATTTGAAAGACGGCGACAAGATTACAGCTATCTTTGATAGTAATGGCAATCTAATTGCTCTCGAACTAGCTTCGCAAATGGAAAAAGCTACTACAACAGTGGTGGTCGGGACCATCATTGCAATCGCAGCTATTTTAGCTTTGTATAGTCTCTCAAAGAGAAAGGGAGCGAAGACTGAACAAGTCTAGTTTCACAACAACGCCTTTTTTCTAAAACAGAAAACCCTGTGTTGGGGTTTTCTGTTTATATGGCTGGCGGCTCCGAGGGTTGTTGACTGTTCGAACCTGTTTCGTGTATTTATAAACGAAGAACCGTCGGGGAAGACGATTCTTCTCCGACGGCGTGGCGTGCGCTCGACGAGTTCGTTAGGAGTCAAGAAGACCCAGAATCCGAACTTCATCCAGCTCACGGTGATTTCTGAGGAACAACAGAGCAGTTTCGAGAGCTTCCCCGTTGACTTTCTCTGGTCGAATCTGGCCTCGACGTCTCAGGATTGGTCCATCTGGGCAAACGATTGCGTAGCGATCGGTTGCGGACTCGTCCACTTCGATCTTGATCAGGCTGGTCTGCCCACCAGGCCTTTCCGTCAAGTCAGTGCCAATTGGGTGTACGGCGACGTCCACTTTTCCTCCATAACTGTCGCTGAAGATAAATAAACAACATCGTCTTCAATGTGTCAAGATAGTGCTCCCCCTAGTGGATTTATGCGCCCGCCACGGTGAGTAAACCTGTGGTGTACTTGGCCTAGGGAACCTATTTATCTTGATAAAATAAATGAGAATATATCCACGCAAACCCCTCCAGCGTCTGAATAGTCTCCATCATATTGGCAGGTGTAGCCGAATGGGCATTGATTCTCTGGAAGATTTCCAGCAAGACCGCCACAGAGTTGACCATCGGCATTTTTTGGAAAAACTAAATAAACAATAATTGCGATTAGAAAAATAATCATTACTCCTACGACGTATTTCCTCATATCAATTTCATTATATCACTAACTGGCTCGTAGCTCTCCTTATTAGACCTGTCTGCCGAAGGTACGGCGCCGTTAGGACCTATTTGGTATGATTCTAGTATGTTGACTCCAGAGCAGCAAAAATGGATTGATCACCTAGGCGATGAAAATAAAGTGAATATTGTTCCCTTTGATCCAACTTCCGAGGAGAAATTCCAGAAAATAAAAAAGAAGATCCACCAAGAGCTGGGAAGTCAGTTTGATATCCAGCACAGAGGAGCTAGTGGCATGGGTATATCGGGTCAAGATGAGATAGATGTATATGTTCCAGTATCTAAAGATATTTTTGATACAGCTCTCGCTAAACTAAAGATAATCTTTGGAAAGCCTGCTAGCCATTACGAGTTAGAAAGAGCAAGGTTCAGAGCAGATATGAAGAATAAGCGTATAGATGTGTTTTTAATAAACGAAGATTCTTCTGCTTGGATAAACTGCATTAAGTTCGAGGGATATATCAGAGCACACGCTGAATGTTTGGAAGAGTATAAGAAGTTAAAAGAGAAAATGTCGGGTTTCAGTGTCAGGGACTATTACAGGAATAAGATTGAGTTTATAAATGAAATTTTAGAAAAAGCAGAGGAAGAAGAGACTCATTAACAAAGCTCCGCAGACAGGACTTCCACCTACGGCGGATGAACTTCTCGTCCTGCTGAGAGCAATATAAAAATCAAAGACGCCACAAAGGCGTCCTGATTTTCATTTGCTCCGCAGACAGGACTCGAACCTGTAACCTACTCGTTAACAGCGAGTTGCTCTACCATTGAGCTACTGCGGAATGGATGTGCGAAATTTACCCATTGTTCCCGATTTACTCAAGTTGTGCTTGATTGTAAATCGCAATCCACCTTTGGTGGAAGTAACTGCGGAATAATGATGGAACTTCGCTTATTATACTAACTTTTTCTCACTTGAAAACCAATGAATCGATATGCCTAAATATGGTATAATGTGTATTACTATGATTCAAAAATCTATAGCCAATTCGCTTGTATTGGTGATGGCGTTTTCACTAATTAGTGCGTCTTTGGCTCAAAACGATGTTGTTGGAGATCAAGGTGTCGTCGCAGATGAGGTATCTGTAGAAATGGAAAATACCGGGCTTTTGCCCAGCAATCCTTTCTATTTCCTAAAAGAGTGGGGAAGAAGTTTTAGAAGGTCTTTTATATTTGATTCAGTTGCAAGGACCGAATATGAGTTGAGGGTTTTGGGAGAGAAAGCAATAGAATTAAGAAAAGTAAGCGAACTTGAGTTTAATAGAGAGGATGCGATAGAAAAAGCAACAGAAAACTATGAGAATGCAATGGAGCGTTTGAAAGAAAGGCTAGAAGGCCTAAAAGAAACCTCGAATAATCCGAAAATTGAAGAACTTTTAGGGAAATTAGCAGAAAGAAGCGTGCAGCACGAAGAACTTTTTGATGATTTGAGTTCAAAATTTGAATCGATGAGAGAAAGATTTGATTCCGTGAGAGGAAAGTGGGATGAGACCGTGACCCCCGCCTTAGAGGGCGTGGAGAATTTAGAGCAGTTTAGGGAGAGAGCGATGGAGATGGTTGAGGAGGGTAATAATGGCTACGGACGAATGTTGAGAATTATCGATAGGATTAGAGAATTTGGGGGTGGAGCAGATAGCGTGGAGGGAGAAGATGTCGATGCAGAGGATGTAATTGAATCCGATGTCGAAAGTGAAGAAGAGGATGATGATTGGACGCCCGAGAGGATGGAGGGAGCAAGGCCAGTTGGCACAGGAACTCTCTTTATAGCGCCCGAAAGAATAAACGAATTAATACCTAGTCTTCGAAAGGCTTTGAAATTAGGAGGCAGTAAGTATGAAGTGCAACCGATGATGTGTGCCGACATTTATGCTCCTGTCTGCGGAGAAGATGGTGAGACATACTCAAATGAGTGCAAGGCGGTTGTAGCTGGAGTGAATGTTGTCAGTGAGGGTAGGTGCCAAGAGGCGGAAGACTAGACTTAATGTTCAACCTGTTTAAAAAACCTAAGGTTGTTTATGCACATTGCGATATTCCGTGTGGAATCTATGATCCGCATGAGGCACAGTTATCAGTCCTAACCGTTATCCGAATGATGGACTTGATTGCTGATAGCGAAGACGATCACGATACGGCGCGATACATAGCTGTTAAGGAAGCTCATGCCGAGAAGTGTAAACATGAGATTAGGGTGATGTGGGGCGACTATTTCAAAGAGGAACACATCGAAGAATATCCAGAACTACATGATTTGACCCACAGGATAATGGCTTTGGGTTCTAAGGTTAAACAAAACACAGAGAGAGAAGTGGCCGAAGAACTTTTGGGGGCAGTGAATGAATTCGCAGAGATATTTTGGAAGACGAAGGGTGTTGAAATCAAAAAGATTAAAGCGCCATATGGTCCCGAAGAAGAAGTCTTTTATCCTGATTTATAATGCGTTTTGTAGTATCCGGGGATAGCATGAAGCCAGCATATCCTGCTGGCTCAAAAGTATTTGTTAGTAGTTTGTTTAAACCCCGCGTAGGAGACGTGGTTGTTCTCAGGGACCCTAGGGACGAACGTTTAGTTTTGAAACGCATTAAATCGTTCGAAAGAAGGAGATATTTTGTCGAAGGAGATAATATCGAAAAAAGTACTGACAGCAGGCATTTTGGAGAAATAGAAAAAGAATCTATTATGGGGAAGGTCATGTTTAAATATCCTAAAGACAAAGAGGGGTGGCTGGTTTTTTCTATGAGAGCTTTGGCATCTTTTGGCGTCCTAGATTCTTCATATCTTACTTATAGTCATTATCAACAAGGAGAGACTCTTTGCGATATAATCCCGGGTTCTTGTGATTTAGTAACTGGAAGTAGCTACGCAGTTGTGTTTGGAGTACCGCTTGCCATCTTGGGCGCATTTTTCTACTTATCTGTTTTAGTAATACTTTTTCTATACAAAAAAATGGGACAATTAGATATTTTAAAAATTTTAGCAGGGTGGACGGCAATAGGTTTTGCCATGAGCCTTTACTTGACGTATCTACAAGCGTTTGTGATTAATGCGTATTGTCTTTTTTGTCTCGGGTCGGCGTTAACTTCTACCACCTTGTTTATATTGGCGCTTGTCTTATTTAAGAGTAAAAAATCAATAACGAATGAATAGGCACTCTAAAATATGGCTTGCGATTATAAGGCTCTCTTTGGGGTGGTTAATGTTTTATGCAGGTATTACTAAGATTATGGACCCCGAATGGACAGCCGAAGGATATGCGAAGAGCGCTAAGACGTTGCCAGCGCTTTATGAGTGGTTCGCTTCGCCGGCCAATATGGGCTGGATAGATTTTATAAATAAATGGGGACTAACACTCCTTGGGATTTCTCTCATTCTTGGTATAGGCGTCCGATTGAGTTCCGCTTTGGGCGCTGTGTTGATGCTCTCATACTATTTACCAGTTTTAGATTTTCCTTATGCGGGAGAACATAGCTTCATAGTCGATGAGCACGTTATTTATATAGGAGTTTTAATATTCTTTGCCGTGGAAAGAGCGGGTCGGCACTTCGGCTTAGAGAAGTGGTTCGGTAAAACATTTTTTAAGAGACTCCCAAAGCTCCAAAAATACTGGGGCTAGATTACTTTACTAAAGAGTCGGTATAATTAAGAAAGATGCAATATTCTGACATTCTTATATTAATTGGTATCGCCGTCGTAGTTTGGTTGCTTCTGACGCGCGATAAGACGAAAGAGGGAGACACGCAGTCCGCCCTGCTTTTACAAAACCAGATGAAGGAGATTAACCGTACTATTCAAAAGCAGTACGAAGAAAGTATTAAAATTGTTAAAGATTCTGTAAGGGGGCTCACTAAGATGGAAGAGAGTCAGAAACAGGTCGCCGATGTCGGCAAGCAGATAGAAGGTCTGCAAAACATTTTGAAAAATCCGAAGCAGAGAGGAGTTTTAGGAGA
>JAHJZF010000022.1 GCA_018826645.1 Patescibacteria group bacterium
CTCCAGATCTATCTTCTTTGCTTGAGAAATTAACCAAAGAAGAACTCGATACAAAACTTACGCCAGCAAGCCTAGAAACGCTTTCGATAATTGCATATCTAGGCCCCTGCACACGAGCTCTTATAGAGCACATTAGAGGAGTGAACTCTTCTTTTATCTTAAGGAGCCTAATGGTACGAGGGCTTGTAGAGCGCAAGTCTGACCCAAAACGATTAAATGCCTACGTATATCAACCAACTTTTGATTTTTTGAATCACGTAGGCATTTCTTCTCAAAACGATTTACCCAAGTATGAAGAATATAAAAGCGTCGTAGAATCTTTTTTTCAAGAAAATGGACAAGCCAATAACGATAATTAGCATACTTCTTGTTCTCCTCATCGGGGCATCTATTGGCTTACGATATTTTGGAGAGGAGCCTGTCTTAGTTTCTGAGAATAAGAATACGAATGAAACACTAAATACCTTGCCCGAGTTTGAAATAAAGTTTGTAGGAGAGAGCTCTTCGTCTGGAGGAGATTCGTCTGTCAGTAGCGAAAATGAGCCGACGATTGCTGTGGCAGCTGGCGCATATCTTCTTTCGGGAGAAAAGATATCGGGTTGGAAAACGGAAAAACATTGGCCGATAGCGTCTATCACAAAATTAATGACTGCTTTTGTAACCAATTTAACTATGGAGCCCGCAGAAGAAATTCTCATTACTCAAACAGCAGTCGATACTATTGGCGAGTCCGGTGGCCTAATGGTTGGAGAATCTTTCCAAGCACGCGACCTAATAAAAGCCATGCTTATAGTCTCCAGTAATGATTCTGCCGTTGCCCTAGCAGAACACTATGGCAGTATCGAATTTGTAGAATTAATGAACCAAGCAGCCCAAGAAGTAGGTATGGAAAATACTCGCTTTGTAGAGCCGACGGGCTTATCTTCACAGAATCAATCAACCATTGAAGACCTTGTTAAATTCGTTGCTTATATATGGAAAGAAGATCGTAATTTATTTGAGATAAGTAGGCGCTCCACAGATTTCATAGTTGACATGAATGCAGGAGTGGCTAGACAATTAACAAGCATCAATGCATTTGCCGGAAGGGGAGATTTCTTGGGAGGGAAAACGGGGAGCATACCTGCATCTGACGGGAATTTAGTATCCATCTTTTCTGTGCCCGGCAAAGCAGAACCAATAATAATAGTCGTCTTCGGTTCTAAAGATAGGTTTGGTGAAACAATAAATATATTGACTAATTTATGATACTTGAAGCAATTAGGGTGGTGACAATCTCAATAACAGCTTTTATTCTAGCTATTACTTTAACTCCATTTATTGTTAATTTCCTCAAAAAAATACATGCGGGAAAACAAATAAGAGTGTCTGAAGACGCTCCTATTTTTTCTAGTCTTCATAAAAAGAAAGAGGGGACTCTCACTATGGGTGGAGTAGTTATATGGCTTACGGTTCTTATTCTGACGGGGGTGGTTATTATTATGGCTAGCGTCTTTAAAAACGATTTCTGGAACTACTTTAACTTCGTAGACAGGGCTGAGACATATCTTCCTCTGGCTGCATTCTTTATCGCCGCAGGTTTAGGTTTTTTTGACGACATGATGGGCGTTATGAGAGTGGGAGATAAGGGTGGCGGAATGAAGATCTCTCACAAGATGGCTATTTATTTTGTCCTCGCTGTCGCAGGTGCTTGGTGGTTCTACTCTCCGAATATTCTAGATTGGCAAATTATTCATATTCCCTTCATGGGCAATTTTGAAATAGGCCTATGGTATATACCAATTTTTATCTTCGTCATTCTAGCAAGCGCATTCTCTGCAAACGAAACTGATGGATTAGATGGTCTTTGGGGAGGAGTCTCTCTCTTTATATTTACCGCTCTTTTAGTGGTCTCTTTCGCTATGGGGAGATTCGATTTAGCAGCTATGATAGGAGCTATCCTAGGAGCTCTTTTAGCATTTCTTTGGTTTAATATTTATCCGGCTAAATTTTTCATGGGAGATACCGGAGCTATGGCGTTAGGCATTACGATGGGCGTGATAACAATGCTCACAAATACCGTTTTTTTGCTTCCAATTTTTGCGATAGTACCAGTTATAGAATCTGGTTCTGTTTTAATCCAATCTTTTTACAAAAAATTAAGAGGTAGAAAAATCTTTCTATCGACACCCATTCATCATCATTTTGAAGCTTGTGGTTGGCCTGAAAGCCAAGTAACAATGAGGTTTTGGATAATTTCCGTAATTGGAGTGGGGTTGGGACTAACTCTCTTTTTCTTAGATAGACTATCTTTATAGACAACAAATTCTAATATAAGCCTTTTTCGGTTTATAATTGCTATTAATGAGCCTGCTTATAAAAGGTGTTCAAGTCGTTGACGGTACTGGTAAAGAGCCTTACAGGGCAGATGTTTTAATACAAAAAGACCTCATATCGTCTATCGGCAATTTAAAGGAGAGGGGAGCCAAGAAAGTAATCGAAGGCTTTGGTAATTATCTAACTCCCGGCTTCATAGATATTCAATCTCGAGCGGATCATTATTTAAGTATTTTCTCTAATCCAAAACAAGAGAGTCTTGTGGGGCAGGGGATAACAACGATATTGGGCGGTGCCGATGGAGCTTCCTTAGCCCCGCTCCTTTATGGTTCTCCGGATTCGATAAATCTATGGTCCGATATTAGTGAAATTAATATTAATTGGCACACAGTCGAAGAGTTTTTATCTCAACTTGATGAAAGAAAATTAGGAATCAATTTTGGCACTTTGATAGGCCACTCAACCCTAAGGAGAGACTTGGTCGGAGATAGAAAACTTTTAGATAAAAAAGAGTTAGTTATTTTAAAACATCTTATAGAAAGTTCTCTTGACGGGGGTGCTTTTGGAATCTCTTCCGATTTAGCTTCTGTTTATGGGAACGCTGCTTCTAATCGAGAAGTGGGAGAAATTTTAAATACAATCTCTGAGCAAGATGCCATATGCGTTATCAGCTTAAGAAACTTGGGGGCGGGTCTTTTAAAATCTGTTGAAGAAATAATTAAACTAGCCGAAGGCTCCAATGCAAAAATAGTCATAAATAATCTTAGACCGACTAAAGGGTACGCTAAAGAATTCAAACAAGCTCTTAAGGCCCTAGAGAATGCTTCTGAAAAATTAGATATATATTTCTTAGTTCAGCCCTATGAATTAAGTGAACTTCCAATATATTCATTTTTACCGAGCTCTCTTCAAAAGACTAATGTCGGCACGATGCTAGCCAAAGTCAGAGACGACAAGAATACAAAGGCAATTCATGAAGAGCTGAAAGAAATTGATTTCCGAAACATGCGCGTAGCTAGTGCTCCTCATCATCACTTTTTAGTAGGTAAGAGCGTGAAGCAAGTGGCTGACAATTGGAACATTAGCTATATAGAGGCGATGCACAAAATTATGAAAATGAGCGATCTTAGGGCGACTGTATTTTATGAAGACGCTAGTTATTCCATTTTAAGAAATTGTTTAGGAAAAAATCAGGCAATAATTACTGCCAATGCTACGGGGGTCTTATCGGGTGGTGGATATCTAGAAAATGAAGCAGCAGATAGTGTTTTTCCAAATTATTTAAGATCAGTTGTTCGCGAAGGCCTTCTATCTCTTGAAGGTGCAGTCCAAAAAATAACAGCAGTCCCGGCTAACCTCTTTAAGATTAGAGGTAGGGGATTAATCGAAGAAGGAAAGATCGCCGACCTCGTGCTTCTTAGTAAGGACAACTACGAAGTTAAACAAGTTATTCTAGGGGGAGAAGTTTTTCAAGAAGATAATCTAAAGGGCGATATATTAAGATATTATGGATAGCGCCGTGAGAAAAAGCCGTCGACGACTCGATTATTTAATTTTCTTTAGTTGTTTAATCCTTGTTTTTGGAGTGGGAATAGCTGCCCTTACTTCTGCTTCGTCGGATTTAGGAAAGTCACAATTTGATGACCCATATCACTACATTAAAAATCAATTACTTGTAGGTGTGTCTGTCGGTGTTTTAGGATTCTTGGCAGGATATGCAATTAACTATCGTATCTACAAAAAACTGGCCCCACTTATCTTAGTAGGAAGCGTCGGCCTATTATTATTGCTTTTTACTCCGCTTGGTGCTGCCTCTGGTGGAGCTCAAAGGTGGTTGCTCTTAGGACCCATTACTATTCAACCATCGACACTTCTAAAATTAACAATGGTTTTATTTTTTGCAGCTTGGCTTTCTAAACATACGAATATCAGAGAAAAAAGCATATCCGAAGGGCTAATCCCTTTCCTTTCAATTCTAGGTTTCATATCTACTATTTTATTATTTCAAAACTCTACTAGTGCCGCCTTCATAATCGGCGTTACAGTGCTTGCTATGTATATGGCCTCTGGCGCAAGGTGGTCTTTTTTGATTGCTATTGTTTTGATTAGCGCTATTTTGTTTGCAGGTTTTGTTTTGGCTACCCCTTATCGATATGACCGGATTCAATCTTTCTTAAACCCCACGAACGATATTCAAGGAGCATCGTATCAAGTCAACCAAGCCCTAAGAGTAATAGGCTCTGGCGGGTTAACGGGAGTAGGTTATGGTAGATCCAATGCTAAACAATTTTTACCAGAAAGGATTGGAGATTCTATATTTGCAATCATCGCTGAAGAGTTTGGATTTATAGGAGCGATGGTCGTGGTAGGACTTTTCTTTACTTTGGTCATAAGCGGTTTCTTGGCGTCTAGAAAGATTAAAGATAAGTTCGGCAGACTAGTAATGGTGGGGCTCTCGACAGTCATAGGTCTGCAAGCCTTTGTTCACATCGCATCTGCCTCAGCTCTCATTCCCGCAACTGGAGTTCCATTACCTTTTATAAGTTACGGAAGCTTCTCCCTAGCGATTTTTATGACCATGGTCGGTATAATGCTTAATGTACACAAGAATAATTAATGAAAAACAAACAAACTAAATTCCGAGTTCTAATTACGGGTGGAGATTCGGGGGGCCATATATACCCCTTGATGGCCGTAGTCGCAGAACTTCAGACCCTAGCCTCTAATCAAGCGGTTGATTTAGAGGTTCGTTATGCGGGGACGTATGGAGCATTTAAACAATACATAGAAGAAAACGACGTCAGGGTTCAAAAAATTGCTGGCAGTAAAATGAGAAGATATTTTTCGCCGATGAATTTCGTGAATATACCCAAATTTGCTTGGAGCATTATGCAGGCGCTCTGGAAAATCTATTGGTTTATGCCAAATGTTGTTTTTTCAAAGGGGGGAGTCGGCTCTCTTCCCGTTGTTTTAGTTGCACGATTTTACCGAATCCCAGTTGTTGTTCATGAATCAGATGCAATTCCAGGTCTTAACAATAGAATATCTGCAAAATTTGCCGACACCATTGCCGTCTCCTTTAGCAAAGCCGGAGAATATCTTCAAGGCAAGAATATCGTTTTAACTGGTGGTCCAGTTAGAAAATATTTACTTTCGGAGGACGTTTCTAAAGAGCGAGCTAAAGGCTTTTTCGGCTTTAAAACAGACGAGCCACTAATCTTAGTTTTGGGTGGCTCTCAGGGAGCCCAACAGATAAATGATTTAATTCTTGACACCCTAAAAGAGCTTCTTAATTTCTCTCAAGTATTTCATCAGACCGGTAAAACAAATTACGAGGCCGTTCTTTCTGAAGCACAAGTAGCCCTGAAAGGCTTATCCGAACCAATTAAGGATCGCTATAAAGCAATGGATTATTTTGAGAAAGATTTACGACTGGCTCTTAGGGCGGCCGATTTAGTAATTTCTAGAGCGGGTGCCGGATTTATATTCGAAATAGCTGCTTTTGGAGCCCCTTCATTATTGATACCGTTGTCGGGCTCTGCTAATAACCACCAAGAAGCCAATGCCATTGAGTATCAAAAAGCGGGCGCAACTATCGTTATGGAGCCCAACAATCTTCTCCCACATCTTTTTGTAGAGAATGTTAAAAATCTGCTTAATAATCCGACTGAATTAGAAAAAATGAAGCAAGGAGCAATTAGCTTCTATAAACCGACTGCAGCTTCAAATTTGGCAGAGATCGTCTTAAAATATAAGTAATGTCAAGTGATAGAAAAGTTAGAGTAAGAATTGCCCCCTCTCCTACGGGACCTCTTCATATCGGCACCGCTAGAACTGCACTTTTCAATTGGCTGTTTGCTCGAGCTAACGGAGGAGATTTTATATTAAGAATAGAAGATACGGATGAAGAGAGGTCAGATAAAAAGTTCGAAGAAGATATAGAGAAGGGCTTAAAATGGCTTGGCTTGAACTGGGATGAATTCTATCGACAAAGTGAGCGAGACTCTATCTACGAAGAGTATCTAGGTAAGCTTTTGGCATCCCAAAAGGCATATTATTGTTTTTGTACTAAAGACGAGCTTGAAGAAATGCGCCAAACAATGCTTACCCAAGGCTTGGCGCCTAAATATTCTGGTAAATGTAGGTCTACATCAACCGAAGAAGCTAGCGCTAGGGTAGGGAAGGGAGACCCCCACGTTATTAGGCTTAAAGTACCCGAAGTAAAGATTGAATTTAAAGACCTTATAAGAGGAAGCATCGAATTTGACGGCGCACTTATAGGAGATATTATCATTGCTCGCGATGGGGGAGCTCCTCTCTATAATTTTGTTGTGACTATCGACGATGTTTTATCTGAAATCACCCACGTCATAAGAGGAGAGGATCACATATCTAACACTCCTAAACAAATTTTCATAATGCAGGCCCTAGATTTTAAGATTCCCAAATTTGCACACCTGCCCATGATTTTAAATCCAAACAAAAGCAAAATGTCTAAACGTTCAGATAGTGTATCCCTAGACTACTATATCAAGCGAGGCTATACGAAAGAGGCAATGATTAATTTTTTAGCCTTCATGGGTTGGCATCCAAAAGATGATCGTGAGATTATGGATGTGGATGAGATAATAAAAGAGTTTGATTTAGGAAGAGTTCAAAAAGGAGGAGCTATTTTTAGTGATGAAAAGTTGGACTGGTTCAACAATAGTCATCTTAAGAAGATGGATAACAAAGAGTTGCTGAAAATTGCAGAAAATTTCGTGCCTAAATCATGGAAATTAAACTCGGCCATGATAGATGCCGTTAAGGGACGTATTAATCACCTCGACGAATTAAAAGAATCTCTAAGTTTTTATTTTAAATTACCAGATTACGAGCCCGCGACCCTTAGATGGCAGGACATGAATTTTGGTGAAGTAGAGTTGAATCTAAATAAAATGAAAGATGTCGTCAATGAAGCTGAAAACGATATCAAAAAGAAGGATATCGAAAATAAGATATTAGAAGAGATAGGGGAGGGGAGTAAGGGAGAGATGCTTTGGCCCTTGAGGATAGCTCTTTCTGGACAAGAAAATTCACCAAGTCCGTTTGAGATAATAGAAGCATTGGGCAAAAAAGAATCTCTAAAAAGAATTAATCTTGCCTTGCAGAAGCTAGAGGTCAAAGAAACCTACGAAACATGAGAAAAGCCTCAAAACAATTAGTTCTCCTTATTTTATTTTGCTCACTAATTACGGGTGGGATTAGCAACGTAATAGCAGAAGACGAAACAGACCTTCAAACAGCCATAGAAAAGAAGCGCCAAGAAGCAGAAGCATTAAATAAGCAGATTAATCAAACGCAATCCACTATCACAAACCTACAGGGGCAGGGGAAAACACTAAACCAAGCAATAGGTCAGATAGACACAACCATTAAGCAAACAGATTTAAATATTCGTTCAAGTGAAGTTGGTATAGAAAAATTAGGATTAGAAATAGAATCTTTAAGTTATGAAGCACGAGAAGTAGGGGATAAAGCGACTTCTAAGCAGGGAATCGTAGGAGAGCTTTTAAGAAGTCTCCAAAAGAATGATAAGCGTACGCTTCTAGAATCGCTTCTTACAAGCGGAACTCTAGCTGAAGGGGTTGCGGAGATTAATGCTTTAAAAGCCCTACAAGACAACCTAACGTCTGAAGTCGCCAAACTAGTAGATCTTCAAGGACAACTCAAAAGCACTATTATGGTAAGTGGCCAGAAGAAATCACAACTCGAAGTTGAAACGATTAATTTAGAAAACAAGAAATATATTTTAGACGACCAGAAAGCACAAAAAAGAGATCTTTTGGTAAAGACTAAGAATCAAGAAGGGGAGTATCAAAGACTTCTCACCGACTTAGAGCAACAGCAACAGACCCTATTAAACGAAATAGACGACATAGAGTCGCGATTGAGCAAAGGATTCGATCGTTCAACCGTACCTAGTCGACAGACAGGAATGCTTATCTGGCCCGTAACCTCTGGTGGAGTACCTGCCGGAGTTCTCACTCAACATTATGGAGAGACTGCTTATTCAAGTAGGTATTATCGTGGACGCCCCCACAACGGAACCGACATGGGTGCGCCAACTGGAACTGAAGTGCGAGCTTCGGCGAACGGAACCATAGCGCACGTAGACTATAACGGCACCTATTATCAATACGGTAGATACGTTCTAATAGATCATGGTAATGGCCTGACGACGCTCTACGCGCACCTTTCAAGAACCATCGCTTCTCCGGGCGCTAGAGTAGCGCAGGGAGATATTATTGGTTATGTTGGTAGCACTGGATTCTCCACAGGACCACATTTACACTTTGGACTTTATGCGACACCCGTGGGTGGGTGGAGTAGGGGAGGAACCAGAGAAGCGGGCGGATTAGTCTCGATTCCTCCAGCAAATGGATTAGTGCCCGTAGGAGTCACGCTTAATCCAGAACAATATTTATAGTAGGATAAGACGTGTCTTAATAACTTATTTCATTTTTAGAAAAAGTTATATTTTGTTTAAAGAGGAGTGGGGCGAAGCGAGTTTATAGTACTGTCGTATAACAATGGTTTTACGACATATATAGAATACTGAGGGTTTAGGCCCTCCCCCACACACACCAGCGGGCAAACATATAAAGGGGTGGTATTTTTGGCTCAAAATTGGCTTGTAAGGACGTTTTTAACTCAAATATGTGGAATAACCTTAGTCTATCTAAATTTAAGAGTGCGAACGGATATGAGATTAACGGCATCTGGTTCCCCAGGGTTACTTCTGTGTTAAATATAAAGGCTAAACCGGCCCTCTATCGATACTATGCTGAGCTAGATAGTTACCAACAGGCGGAAAGTATTATGAGTAAGTCCGCCGACGAAGGCACTCGCGTCCATGAGGCAGTTGAAGCGATTATGGTGGGGGACTCCCCCGCTATCGATGAAGACATAAAGCCATCCGTAGATGCTTTTCGGAAATTTCTAGAAACTCGAAACATTCAAGTCGATGCAGATTGGGTTGAACGTCGAGTAGTTAATCATAACGATAGATATGCCGGCACTTTGGATGCAATGGCGTTAATCGATGGTAAATTTGGAGTAGTTGATATAAAGACCTCTCAAGGCATCTATCGAGACTATAATCTTCAAACCGCCGCCTATTACCCTCCCCTACTCGAACAGTTCCGAAATCTTCAGACTCGTTGGATTCTACGTATTGATCAAGATCAAAAATGTATGATCTGTGGCGCAAGTCGAAGAACAAAAGGAGGCAGAGAGAAAATTCGAGCCCCCTACCCCAACAATGGAATCAACCACAAAATCTGTAATCACGAATGGGGCGAGATGGAAGGAGTTATTCAATTAAAAGAGTTCCCCTACTGGCAAGACGACTATCAAGCATTTTTAGGAGCTAAAAAACTCTGGGAATGGGAGTACTCCCCCACCCTCAAAAAGATTGGATATCTGTAGAAATTGACTACTAAAATTCCTTATAGTATAAATGCAGACAGTTCGTTAGGTCATTTTCTCAGGCATTTAGCCACTAAATCTTGGTGTCTTGGTGATTGAATACCCGAGAAGAACAAACAAGGAGGGCGCATGCGCCATAAATGTCCAAAGTGTGGAACTTGGATGAAAGTCTTGCTTGGTGGGAAATCAAAGAAGCCGATGGGCTTCTTCTGCGAGTCATGCAATTCTTTCTTCTCAGCCAAAGGACGCGAACAATCTCAACGACCCTGATCCCCGAAATGCGAAGTCCGCTCGGGGATTTCGCTTTTCTGAACCACCTTATCGACTATTTATACCTACGAATACTTAGTATATAATCAGATAGTTATAAGTTAATTTTATTTCCAAACAATGAAAAAAGTATTCAGTTTTTTGCGTAAACTTTCAGTTAGATTTATAGCTTTTGTCAGAAAGCCAAAAGGTGCCCTTATCACAGGCATTGGAGTGATTATTTTTGGATTCCTACTCTCTATGACTCAGGGCAATCCCCTAGAGCAATACGATATCGGTCAAGTAATTCGTAAAGACGTAATAAGTATTGTCGATGTAACGGGCAGAGTTCAACCCACTAGTCGAGTAGATATGGCGCTCGAAAGGGGTGGTAAGGTTGCACGAATCAACGTAAACGTAGGAGACGAAGTTAAAAAAGGACAAACAATCCTTAGCGTCTCCAATTCGGACTTATATGCAAGTTTAGCCGAAGCCCAAGCGAGTCTAGAAATCGAAAGACTTGACCTTCAAGAAATAAACAAAACAAGTGTTATTGATTTAAACAGCGCCAGGCAAGACTTAGAGAGCGAAATCCTAGATGCATACGTAGAGGCAGACAACGCTGTTAGAAATAAAGCAGACCAACTTTTCTCTGGCAATGAACCCAATAAATATTTTGGTGCTCAGACTATCTCTGGTGGAGTTGATTCTATATTTGGAGCAAGCATCAGTGAGATCGTAGACCTCAATATTCAACGCAGGAAGATAAGCAGAATACTTAATGATTGGGAAGAGGCTAATCTGAACATCCGAAATATAGACATTAAAGAAGCTTCGAACAAAGCCGAAAACGATCTTTTTGTTATTAGAGACTTCCTTACTGATTTAGCTTTGATAATCAATAATTATGATCCGGATTCCGACTCCGTCACTATTTTAGATGGATATAGGACGAGCATCTCTACCGCTCGCACTAGCATTAATACTGCCATCAGCTCGTTGCGAAGCACTGAGCAGAGCTATCTTTCTGCAGAAGCCTCATCTTCTTCTGAGCAAGAGGGCAAACTTCAAGAAGACTTAGTTCAAGAGCAAAGAGTTAAAAATGCTGAAGCGCGCGTCAATTCTGTCTGGGCAGAGATTACAAAGACTCTTGTTAGAGCACCTTTCGATGGAATAGTTACCAGAATAGACACGGAGGTTGGCGAGATAGTCTCATCTAGCGTCCCTGTGATTTCTATGATGTCGAATACGCAATTTGAGATAGAGACGTTTATACCAGAAGCAGATATATCTGAAATAACTCTCGAGAATAAGGCCAATGTAACCCTAGACGCCTACGATTCAGACATCATTTTCAAAGCCTACGTAGGCTTTGTAGATCCTGCCGAGACCATTATCGAGGGCGTTTCTACGTATAAGGTTTTGCTCCAATTTGAAGAAGAGGACGCAAGGGTCCTTTCGGGAATGACTGCCAATGTGGATATTGTTACAGGGACTAGAGATAATGTTCTTACTGTTCCCCAAAGAGCTGTAATAGAGAAAGATGGACAGAAACTAGTCAGGGTAGTTAAGGGCGAAGAAACAGAAGAAGTAGAAGTAGTGGTTGGGCTTAGAGGATTTGATGGAGATGTAGAGATTCTAGAAGGGCTTAATGAGGGGGACCAAATAGTCGTATTTATCAGGGGCTAATCCCCTACTCTTGTGGCAGATAAACTTATTGAAGCAAAAAACTTAAGGAAAGTTTATGGCGAAGCAGATGCACGCACTGTTGCTATTGACGACATCTCTCTTGATATAGACAAGGGCGATTTTGTCGCCATTATGGGTCCTTCTGGCTCTGGCAAATCTACCCTACTCCACATATTGGCGCTTCTTGATAAACCCACGGAGGGCACATATATATTTGACGGACGGAGTATTGATAAATATTCAGAAGACGAACTCGCAAAACTTAGAAACGAAAAAGCAGGTTTTGTTTTTCAGGCCTTTAATCTTTTACCAAGGACTACTGTTTTAGAAAATGTCGAGCTTCCTCTGCTCTATTCAGATATTAAAGAATCTGATTGGCAGGAGAGAGCTCTTAAAGCAATCAGAATAGTTAACTTAGAACATCGCTTAAAACATGAGTCAGCTCAACTATCTGGTGGAGAGAAACAAAGAGTTGCTATAGCGAGAGCATTGGTCAATGATCCAGAGATTATTTTTGCAGATGAGCCGACGGGTAATCTGGATACAAAAGCCGGCAAGGACCTGATGGAGATTGTTGCTAATCTTAATAAAGAAGGGAAAACAATCATTCTAGTAACTCACGAAGAAGAAATCGCTGAGTATGCTAAAAGAATTATTCGTGTTCGTGATGGCAAATTAGAGAGCGATACGAAAACGAAATAATCTATGTCTATTAAACATAGTATTAGAATCGCATTCAAAGCTTTAAAGATAAATAAATCACGCTCTTTTCTAACTATCTTAGGTATTCTTATCGGGATTACTGCCATTATGATGATGATGGCGCTCGGACGTGGTGCTGAAGATTTAATCATAGGTGAAATCAGCAGTTTTGGAGGTGAAATTATTGCCATTAACCCGGGCCAAGAACCAACAGGACCAACCGATATCGCCGGAGCTCTTTTTGCAGACTCTCTAAAAGCACGAGAAGTAGAACTTTTAAGGCAGAAAAGTAATGTCCCCTATGCCAAAGAGGTTCAACCATTTGTGATGGTTCCCGGGAGCGCATCTTATGAAGGAGAAACATATACTCCTATGATTATGGGCGGATCAGCGGACTTCTTTGTTCGCAATTTCGGCATCCCTATTGAAGAGGGCAATGTTTTCACAGAAGACGATATTAAACAGAAAGAAAATGTTGCCGTGTTGGGTCATAAGGTTAAAAAAGAGCTTTTCGGTGAATCTGATGCTGTCGGGAAATACATAAAAATTAAAGATCAAAAATTTAAAGTAGTAGGAATATTCGTTGAGAAAGGAGTTGTTGCTTTTTTTAACATGGATGAATTAGTTATCATCCCCCACACCAGCGCTCAATCGTACATTCTAGGCACAAATTATTATCAGGAGATTGATGTAATAGCTGAAAGCGCCGACGTGGTATATCAAACAGCGGCCGATATAGAAAGAACTCTAAGGGAGGCCCATGGTATTAGTGATCCGGACAAAGACGACTTTTACGTTACAACCATGCAAGGCGCCGCCGAACAAATCCAAACAATCATTGCTACCCTGACAGCATTTTTGTCGTCTGTGGTGGCCATTGCTCTTGTTGTAGGTGGAGTTGGAGTTATGAATATTATGCTTGTATCTGTAACGGAAAGAACCCGAGAGATAGGACTCAGAAAAGCAGTAGGAGCTACAGAGAAAGAGATTAAACAACAGTTTCTTTTGGAAGCGGTGCTTCTGACGTTTATTGGTGGTTTTGTCGGAATAGTTCTAGGGGGTATTCTATCTTTCCTCGTCGCTTTAGGTCTTGCTCAGTTTGTGGCTTCTAACTGGAGCTTCTCATTCCCCTTCTCCGCCATCCTCTTAGGTATGGGAGTGACTACCTTGGTCGGCGTAGTCTTTGGCCTCTATCCAGCCAAGAAAGCTGCCGAGAGAAGCCCAATAGATGCGTTGAGGTACGAATAAAATGAATATAAAACACAGTTTCAAAATCGCCTATAAAGCCCTCAAGGTTAACAAGACCCGCTCTTTTCTAACCGTTCTCGGTGTCTTAATCGGCGTTACCGCCATTATGATGATGGTGGCGCTTGGTAGTGGAGCTGAGAATTTGATTCTGGACGAGATTAGTGGTTTTGGAGGTGAGACTATCGTAGTAAGGCCGGGTAAACAGCCGACCGGACCTACAGATATAGCTGGCACCCTTTTCAACGATTCCTTGACTGAAAGGGACGTAGAGCTTTTAAGGCGGAAGAGTAATGTCCCTCACGCTGAAAAAATAACTCCTTTTGTTGTTGTGCCTGGCAATGTTTCATATGAAGGAGATACATATACACCATTTATGCTGGGCGGTGACGTTAATTTCTTTGTTGATTTCTATGATGCTCCCCTGCTTGAGGGCGATACCTTCACGGAAAGTGATGCTAAACAGTTAAGTAAAGTAGCCGTCATTGGCGACAAAGTAAGGCAGGAACTATTTGGTGAGTCTGACGCACTTGGCAAAGATATCCAAATTAAAGACCAAAAGTTCAGAATCATTGGAGTTCTAGCTAAGAGAGGGCAGGTAGCAGTTTTTGATATAGATAATTTAGTTGTCATTCCTCACACAACTGCCCAAAAATATATTCTCGGCATTGATTACTTTCATGAGTTTATTGTGATGGCTAGAGATGTTGATACAGTTGATAGAACAATCGTTGACATAGAAGCAACTTTACGTGGAGCCCATAAGATTGATGATCCGGAAAAGGATGATTTTTTTGTAGTATCTCTTTCTGGCGCCGCTGAACAAATCCAAACAGTCATCGCTACTCTGACGGCTTTCTTGTCATCCGTGGTGGCCATTGCTCTGGTTGTAGGTGGAGTCGGAGTGATGAACATCATGCTTGTATCTGTCACGGAGAGAACGCGGGAAATAGGGCTTAGGAAAGCAGTCGGAGCAACTGAGAAAGAAATTATGCAACAGTTCCTTTTGGAAGCTATCCTTCTGACGTTTATAGGTGGTTTTGTCGGGATTGTCTTGGGGGGAATACTCTCTTTCCTTGTTGCTCTAGGTTTGGCTCAATTCGTAGCTTCAAATTGGAGCTTCTCATTCCCCTTCTCTGCTATCGTCCTTGGTATGGGTGTTACCACATTGGTCGGCGTAGTCTTTGGCCTCTATCCTGCCAAGAAGGCTGCTGAGAGAAGTCCAATAGACGCGTTGAGATACGAATAGTTTTTCTATACGCGCAAAAACCTACCCTCAGATATATATCAAAATGCCTGGACTCTTATTTATAAGAATTTTGCAGGCTATATCAAGCCCGAAAGATAATATATGGCAAGGACGAATAGAAAGATACTCTCAACAAAAGTTGCCCAAATCGTAAAATTAGGCGACGTTAACACTATCTTCATTTGCCAAGCGGCAATAGCAAATATCAGAATCTCGTCCAGTAGATAAAACAATACGAACAAAGACAAGAGGAAGAATTGTCCGACTCCAGATACGCCTGCATCAGCCATAATCCCAGCAAACGCTACGGGTATGGCAGCCGAACATGGGAATTCAATTATGGCGACTGCCCCAGCAAAAAGAGCTATGGCCAAGGCTAGATAAAACATTCGGTTAGGTTTCGAGAATGCATCTTCTGTCTTCTTCATAACTTTATCTATAAAAGACGCGCCCGTTGTTTTGCAGACCATACCAACCTTGCGCATACGAAGAAATTCTCTAAAAAAGTATATTCCACCCACGAGACCCAAAAGTCCAATTATCAAAGAAAGGGTGCCCATATATCCCTGAACAACGCTGAAAAGCTGATACCAAAGTTGAATAAGTACGCCATAAATAATAGCTGTGGTAGCAAGGAAAATGCTTCCATATAAAAAGATTTTTTTACGAGATTTAAGCTCGAGTGTCAGCCCGAGTATCAAAATAAGAGCACCCAAAGAACAAACGTTAAAGCCATCAAGAGTTCCCAACATTACGGCTAGAACTGGTAATGAGTAGTCAGATGGCTGAACTTCTCCAATGAAAGGAATATTTAATGTTTCTTTCTGTTCCACTTCTTCAACAGGTTGTCTCTCCGGCATCAATCCTGAATCAGATAAAAGTTGCGCGAAAACCGCATCTTCAATCCCCTGCCCTATTTTTCCGTTAGCCGAATCAAAACCAACAAAATATTTATTACCCACAAAAGTAAGTGGAACAAATCCTAAATCTTTTTCAGCACCATATCTTTCTGCAAAACTTTTTAGCAAGTCACCAGTTTCTGGTTTGGCTATAGAATATCGATTGATTTCTAGCTGGTCTTTATATTTGTCTTGCAAGTCATTAAGAAAGCCTTGTTCTTTTATACAATGCGGGCACGTATCGCTATAAAAGAAATCTATGGTTGCCTCTTGAGTAGTTTGCGCGAAACCAATATTTAAAAACCCCGATGTGGGGAGAACTATTAACGCTAATGCCAAAAATGCTAAAAACTTTCTCATGCCTATCTATTTTATTCGGGATTTTCGCTTAACTCAAACGGCATCGTCTTCTCAATAACAATTGGCACCCTATTAGCGTCGTGCCCCGTAAGATATCCTAAGCCAAAAGCTAGAAGAGTGATTAAAAAAATAAAGAGGGCCGTAATCGTTGTTTTGCGCCGAGCTATCTCTTTGATTGACATGAGTTTAGTTAAACGATATCCTAATTTCGTAATTGAAGCGAGAAATGGTTATCCGCCACAAGCGGATGCTCATTTTTCTAGCTATTAATATAGAGAAAAATGGCACATACAAAGGCTGGAGGTTCAGCAAAAAACTTAAGAGATTCACACTCCAAACGTTTGGGCGTCAAAAGACATGACGGCCAATTAGTGAAAGCTGGCGAAATAATCGTTCGTCAAAGGGGTACTAAGTTCATTCCCGGCAATGGTATTAAAAGAGGCTCCGACGATACGCTTTATGCTGGTGTAGCTGGCGTAGTTAAATTTCTTTCAAAAAGCAAAATAAAATTTGACGGCAATCAACGCAAAGTTAAAGTTGTAGAAATACAGGCAGTTAAATAAGGGCTTTATTTTTCTTTTGGCAACACCTCAATACTGAAGGTGTCTTTTATTCCCCTACCCGCGTCAACTCCAATTTCGTGCACGCCAATCTCTTTCAAGGGTTTCTTGAGAATTACGTTTAGGCCCATTTTTTTCGTTTCTGGATATTTTTCAGATAAGGCGGTTTGAACAGCCTCTGATTTGATAGAACCAAACACCTCTCCCTTACCTCCCGTTAGAATATTTATACCTAAAGGCGCATCTTTGGTCTTTACCCTTAAATCTTCCAAAAAATCCTTAAGTTCAGAAATGTTTTTTTCTAGGATATCTTCTTGAGAGATTATCTTTTCGATACTCTTCTCTGTCGCTGGTTTCGCTAAACCTTGAGGAAATAAAAAGTTTCTAGCATATCCATCAGATACTTTTTTAATATCATTTTTTTGCCCGAAACCCTTAATATCTTGAAGTAAAACGACTTCCATGTTTATATTTTAGATTTTATGATTTCTAAAGCTTTATCAAATTGAGGATCTTTCCCTCCAAGAAAATCTTCTTCTGTAATTTTAACTACAAAATTAGGAACTAGACCATTGCCTTCAATCAAAGTACCGTCCGGTAGAAGCCAATGAGCTATTGTGACCTTAAGCGTAGAGCCGTCGCTTAAATCTTGTAACTCCTGCACAGTCCCCTTTCCAAAAGTAGTTTGGCCAATAAGTTCAGCACCTCTTTGAATCCTAATAGCGCCGGCCACGATTTCAGACGCAGACGCAGACCCTTCGTTAACCAAGATAACTATGGGGATATCTTTTAGCACATCTACTCCTTTGGCCCTAAATTCTTGCACACTACCAGAAGTAAATCTTTCACTTACTACCAATTTCCCATCTTCTATAAACCAGCCAGCAAGATCAACGGCAACATCTAAAAGACCTCCTGGATTGTTGCGAAAATCTAGAATAATTCCTTTAGGAGTCGTTAGGGCATTTTTAAGCATCTCTTTGCGAAAAATAGTCGGTAGGTTCCGATTAAAGTTGTAGATTTGGATATGCATAATATTCGCCTCTTCTCCGACCATATTTACATCTAGAGTAGGTATTTCTATGTTCTCCCTGATAATAGAAACATCAAACTCTTCTAAAACATCTTTTCGCCCAATAGTCAGGATAACGGTCGTTCCAACCTCTCCCCTAATTTTCTTCGCTGCCTCATCAACAGAAAGGCCCGCTGTGGTTTCGCCGTTTATTTTTAAAATCTTGTCTTCTGGAAGTATTCCTGCTTTCTCGGCTGGGCTTCCTTTAAGAGGAGCGACAATTAATAAATTGCCCTCTCTTATACCAATTTCTGTTCCAATACCGCTGAATTGACCACTAATATCTTCGCTAAATTTCTTAGAATCCTCTGGCGTGAAAAAAGTGGTATTCGGATCCCCGATGGAATTAGTTAAACCCTTAATCGCTCCATATATAAGGTCAATATCTTTAATCGAAGATAGGTCTGGATGCTCTGCCTTAAGCCTGTCCCACGCCTCCCAAAAAATTGAGAAGTCTGTATCTAGATCAGTCTCTTCTGGCTCTTCGATATTAGAGATGTTGTCTATAACGATATTCTTGGTTTGCTTGAGTCCTTCATTAAACCCTAAGTAATAAAATCCGTAAGCGACTAATCCAATACTCACCAAGGATGCCAAAACAAAAATCAGCGCTTTCAGTGCTGTTTTTGGAAATCTTGAAGAAATCTTCTTGCTAATCTTTATCATTTAATACAACTATCCAATTCTACCTTTGGTGTGGAATAGTCGCAAGGTTAGTAATATGCTTGATAGTAATGTTAAACGACGACGACGACAAGAACACATATTTTGACGAACTAAAAAGGCGCGCTGATGAATCAAAGGTTTATTCCGAGCATCAGATGATGGGTCTTATGCTGGCCGAGATACTGGAAGACGAAGAACACAAATCTCTTTATATGAAATTGGCTAAAGAGTACGATGCTGATAGACTTTTAAAATTAGCTAAAGATATCGCCGATAGGCCAAATATAGAAAATCGAGGCGCCTATTTCATGAAAATGCTCTACGATGGCAAAAATCTGGACAATAGATAATAAGGCCGAGAAGAAATTGCTTGGGAAAAAGCTCGAAGAGTTTGATTTCTCAAAGCACACTCTCAAAGAGATTAACGAACTCGTCAAAGAAATGGACCAATCTATGCAAGAGGCCAATGGCGTTGGTCTCTCTGCTAATCAAATAGGATTAGATATGAGTGTCTTCGTAGCTCGTTGGGATGGTAAATTCTTTGCCGTTTTCAATCCTAAGATAGAAAAATATTCAAAAGAAAAAGAAGCAATGGAAGAGGGGTGCCTCAGTATTCCAAAACAGTACGGCGAAGTGAGTCGTCCGGAGAGCATCGTATTAATTGGTCAAAACAAACAGGGCAAGAAAGTTAAGATTAAGGCTTGGGGAATGTTAGCAGTAATCTTCCAGCACGAAACAGATCACCTTAACGGAAAACTTTTCATAGACAGGATGAAAAAAGGCGCTAAATTAAGAGATTCCGAATAATGCGTTACATTTTTCTTGGAAGTCCTGAATTCGCAAGCCAAGTGCTAGAAACC
>JAHJZF010000005.1 GCA_018826645.1 Patescibacteria group bacterium
AATTTAACCACCATTTTTAGATCTTCATATATCTTAATCTGAGTTTTCATAATGGTATAATTTAGTGGTAAAAGTCAAAATACAGACTTACTACTATTTTACACCATTATGAGAGTTTTGATTAGTTTCGTAATTCAAAGGTATTAAGTAAACCATGTTAGATGTTTTATTGTCTAACGGGGCAACCTTCCGACTTCGCTCGTGTCGCTGTAGTATTGGCTACCACGCTCGGAGCCACGATGAGCGGTCTGGCTATTTCCATATTAGAAATAACTGTAGCCGGACCAGAATGCTTCTTTAAATGTTTTGTCTTTTGGTACACAACCATGCTTTCCATCTTTTACCTGATATCTACCGCAGTTTTTGCATTGAGTTGCCTCATCCTCCCAATTATCTTTAAATTGTACTTCATCTGACATAAATTTATAATTAATTATCTAAAAAAATAAGCGCATTCTTTATCAGAACACGCTTTGTTTAAGGTTTTGAAATTAGTTTATTTTTACAAAAGAACATTATTCACAATCCACCCAAAAACCCTCCCCTAGATTAATTACATTAAGCGCCTGGAATCCTTTGCTCTTTGCGTAAGTCTCTCCTTTGTCCTCTTCTTGAGGCAGATAGACTTCCCAGTTATTATCCACCCATTTCCAGATAGAGACAATATTGTCATATTTGCTCTCCAGCCAGTCTACTGTAATCGGGCTGTCATCAGCTGTGCCAATAAGGTTCCAGCCCGGCGCTAAAACAGTCTGGGCATTTGGGTCAATCTCTACACTTAGGGTATAACTTGTTGCAATCTCGCTATTGACCCAAAATCCTTCGCCAGGGTTTATAGTTTTTAAAGTTTCAAAGGGAAGGGTTTCAAATCCCGGAGGCAATATTTCTGGGAGATAATACGCCCAGGTGTTCTCCTTCCACTTCCACACACTCACCACTCCTGTAAAAACCTCAGCCGGATCGATCACAGAATAAGCGCTTACTAAATTCCACCCAGGATTAATGGAAATAGTATATTTTTCATCTTCTATCAACGGCTCAACCCACGGCTCAACTGGCTTATATCCGGTTAACTTAATAAAACGATCTGCGATTCCGATTACATCTGGATCATCAATTTGTTTTCTTTGAAGTGCAGTTTCTATGAATCCATACGTATCATCTATCGCCACTTCAAGAAACTCTGAAACTTGCTGACCGTTTGTTGTAAGATATAAGCGCAACCGATATAAACGCCATTTATCCAAATTTTCAGACAAATACTCGGGGGTTCCTTGAAAAAAATACACGAAATCCTCCTTGAACACAGTAAAAGCAATGGATTCATCTACTTCATCAGCTAGTTTAAAGTATGCCCATTTTAATCCATTCCACAGAGATTTTGAACAATAATTCTCTGCCGCAAAGTCACATACTACAAAGGCCACGGCTGCTCTAGTACCAATCTTGTATACCATTCCGTATAGCCAAGCAGTAAGCTTTTCTCCTGTAGTGCTAACTGCGCTTAAACCAAGGTTCAGCTTCCACGTTTTGTGAACTGCTGAGGATTTAGCCCAAACACTAGCCAATAAAACAGACTCTGCGTATACATACACATTCTTGAATATATCACCGTTTATAATTCTTTTGCCCAATTTAGCTATCGGGGTCCCTTCGTACATCGCGGCGTCCACCTTAACTCGGCTCATCCCTTTATCACTTTGGGTGCTCAATTCGCCATTATTATATTTTACGATAAAATCCTGAACACTAGCTTTACCAAATATTACAGGTACTTCTTCCCCACCATCACTTTCCGGATGAATAGTGAATCGTACCCTATTTGAATAAAGCTTAATTTCCTGTGTTTTTTTATCGTAAGCGATAACTTGAACATAGACATAGGCCTGTGAACTCTGACCGGAAAAAATTCTATCATGCAATTCGGGGGTAACTTCAAAATGATCGCTCTCACCAAAAAATAAATAATCAGATTTAGTATTATAGATAACCCCTTTATCATTACTAAATTCAACTTGAATATCCCAGCCTTCGCTAGCACCTTCTTGTTCATAATTCTTTACCCAGCCGATTACAAGATTCCCTTTTGTATACCCACCATCAGGTCGTGGTGAATATATGGTAACAGAATTACCAGAAGAATCAGGAATACCTCTGGTGTTAAAATATACCGATCTGGTCTCCCAATAAACCATATAATCTTGCCTATTATATTCAATTACTACATTCTCAAAGACAATTACTTCATCATTTTCAAGCTCATTATACTCTGAATTAACCCTTCCTAAACACCTACCAGCATCTATTTCCATTTCTTCAGTTAGATAATGATAAAAATGATAAACTACTCCACTAGTAGGAAGGCAATTTTCTTCTGACTCTCCTTCAGACGCATCATTACACGTGTCATTATACCAATACCCGCCCGCAGCGCTACAGTCGTCCGAATTGCATAAATTAAGATTCTCAGAATCGCAAGCACAGGCCGGTCCATCATGGCTTCGCGTAGTATCTGGCTTGGTTTCAGTGCAATTGCTGTCAGCTACGATGTTTCCGTTGCTGTCTGCGCACGTAATCAAACGAGATTCTTCACAACTGGTTCCACAAACAGGATTGCAAGTGGTCCAAAGACCTTTGATCCAATCGTAGATGACAATATTTGGAGCATCTGGAGTTGTGAATGAAATCACCTCACTCCATAAACCTCCTATTCCCGGAGCACCTGCTCTGACCTGGACG
This sequence comes from Patescibacteria group bacterium, assembly GCA_018826645.1. GTDB lineage: Bacteria > Patescibacteriota > Minisyncoccia > UBA6257 > Colwellbacteraceae > 1-14-0-10-42-22. The sequence goes on from JAHJZF010000005.1 coordinate 2,740, forward strand.
AATACAACCGTACCATAAGGCAGATTCAAACTAGCCGGAATATCAAGATATGGATTAGTAGTCGTATCATTGTAAATACATTTTTCACATTCATTGGTCTCGCCGGTCAATAAATCATTCAGGCTATATGCTACCCTAAATCGATGTGTCGGTGAATGCGAATCACACTCCGTTGGTTCTATCTCAATTCTCGGAGTCAGCGAATCAACCGTAGCTCCGTCTGTTGGAGCGGTGATTGCTGGCGCCGGGAAAGCTTCGCAGGCAGGTTCGGGATCAATGTTGCATATCCCATTATACCAATACCCGCTCGCAGCACTACAGTCGTCCGAATTGCATAAATTAAGATTTTCTGAATCGCAAACACAAACCGGTCCATAATGGCTTCTCGTAATATCTGGCTTGGTTTCAGTGCAATTGCTGTCAGCCACGGTGTTTCCGTTGTTGTCTTCGCACGTAACCGAACGAGATTCCTCGCAACTGGTTCCACAAGCAGGGTTGCAAGTGGTCCAAATACCTTCGGTCCATTCATAAGTGACGGGCGGAAGACATTCTCCACCCGTACAGATACGAGAACTGGAGGGTGGGAGGAAACCGGCGCAATTGCTGTCATCAACAGTAACGCTGGTTTCATCGGCCTGGCAATAGACGTTGCGGGTTTCACGGCAATCGCTGCCGCAAATTCCCCACTCATCATCACTATTCCAGGAGTATGTACAAACCGGTCCATCATGGCTTCGCGTAGTATCTGGCTTGGTTTCAGTGCAATTGCTGTCAGCT
>JAHJZF010000023.1 GCA_018826645.1 Patescibacteria group bacterium
ATCAAACAAGGGGTTGGCAAGTTTCCCTCCCGATCCCGGAGTTACCCCCTCCACTCGGTCCAATCAGGCCAATCTTTTGATTGCCCTTGATGTCTAAATTTAAGTTTTCTAAAAATGTGTCTTGGCTCTGTTCCCCGTCCGTATATTTGAAATCTACATTTTTAAAGCTGATATTGGAGGCGCCAATCTTTAGGGGATGGGCATTGCGAATATCCTGAACTTTCGGAGGCTTAATTAGGAGTTGAGTAAACTCGGCGGCCTCACTTATAGAGGATTCTATATTTCTATACACGCGATTAATCTGCCAGAAAATTCGTGTGACCTGTGAGTAATAAGAGAACACAACCACAACAACACCGGCTCCTAGACCGAATTGCTGTACAAAGAAGATAGCGGCCAGTAATCCGAATAGATTAGCCATCACATACATAGGTGATATTACCGTATCAAATCGTAAATTTTGGTAATCCCAGCTTCGTTTGGCCTTGGTGGTAAAGTCGTCGACGTGCCTACTATAGGCTTCTAGCTCCTCTCTTTCTTTAGCAAATGATTTTATTGCGAATATGTTGGTCATGGAGTCGGCGAGGTATCCGGCCACCTTGCTTTGAGCTTCGTGGCGGACGGCTACCAATTTTGATCGGCGTCGTATAATCGGTAAAGCCACCATAATTACAAAAGCTATCCAGAAAATTAATACTAATGGAATCCAAAAAGAGTAACGCCACAAGATAATCAAAGCGAAAATAATTGGTAGAACATTGCTAGATACATTAAAAGTAAGAGTGTCTGTAAAAGTCTCAAAACCGCGGGAGAAAGCCAACCCCCTTTTAGTCAGGGTCCCAACAAAATTGTTGGTATAGAAATCGTAATCTTGTCCCACAAGCCGGTTAAAAGCTATTTTGCTAAGGTTGTTTATTCCCTGGGTGTCTAGTTTTATTAGGTAGTGTATCCCAATTCGCCAGAGGGCCTCACCAATCAGCCACGAGCCTCCAAATAGGGTAAGGTAAGTTCCTATGATTCTTAGCGATATCTCACCTTGAGACGCAAATATATTAACTAATTGAGCCACAATGAGGGGAGGAATGAAGAATATCAATATTGTGCCTATTGCGGGGGATAGAAGACCTATAGCCGTGTGTGCGGGGCGTAACCTATATTGTTGCCAGTAGACGTCAAGCACTTGGCGAACAGCTTCGCGTGTGATAAATGTTTTTTCCATGCGGAGGGGGAGGGATTCGAACCCTCGATAGGACTATAAAATCCTATACTGGTTTTCGAAACCAGCGCGTTCAACCGCTCTGCCACCCCTCCGTGTCGATGTTTGTGGACCGAATGGGACTCGAACCCACGACCTTCTGTATGCCATACAGACGCTCTAGCCAACTGAGCTACCGGCCCAATAAAACACAGCTTAACTCAAACGGAAACTATTTTAAATAGTGTCTATGCATGGTATACTGGATGAGTGGGTGAGCAATATAAAAGAAAACCCAACACAGAATGTGTTATTTGTAGAAATCCGATTTATAGGCGACCGAGCGAGATTCAGAAAAATAGAAGCAGGGTTTTTTGTAGCCAAGCTTGTTATGGAAAGGCCTGTAGAAAAGAAAAACCTTGTATTGTTTGTGGGGCGTTAATTCTCGCAGGTCTCAACAAAAAGACCTGTAGTAGGGGTTGTGCTAATAAACACAGAGAGGGTATAAAATATGGTATCGGTAGGCCTAAAGATAAGGTAAAAACCCAAAGAAGTCTTAAGATTAGACTATTGGGATTGAGGGGAAAACAATGCGAAAAATGTAGTTATAATAAATTCGAAATCTTAAATGTACACCACAAGAACAGAGACAATAAAGATAACAGACTTGAAAATTTAGAATTAATATGTCCAAATTGTCATGCAGAGGAGCATTATCTGAAAAACAGTTGGCTCACAGAGCATGAACATGGAGGGGATCCGGCTGGATGAGGATCTTGTCTTGAAAACAAGTGGTCCTGCAAAGGACTTGTGGGTTCGAGTCCCACTCCCTCCGCAGTTCTAGGATAAAGATTAATGGGCCCATGGCGCTGTTGCTTGCGGGCCCATCGTTCGGAGAAAATGTATAATCGAGTTATACATTCTTGTCCTCACTTGGGCCCATAGTTTAATGGTAGAACACTGGTTTTGCATACCAGATATCGGAGTTCGATTCTCCGTGGGTCCACCACATCATTTAAGGTATAATGAGCAACAGATGAAACTATCAATTGTAATACCAGCCCACAACGAAGAGGGATATATATCGAACTGTCTTGATAGTCTGAATAGATATATTGTTGGAGACCCAAAATTACTCGAAATCATCGTGGTCGACAACGCCTCGACCGATAAGACTGCCGAAATCGCAAATAAATTTTCTGGAGTAAGGGTGGTCAGCGAACCTAGAAAAGGGGCAAACTATGCCAGACAAAAGGGATTAGAAGAAGCCAAGGGAGAGTTGATTGCCTATTTAGACGCAGACACGGAGATAAGCGCCGATTGGCTATATAAAATATACGAGCATTTTCAGGGACCCAAAGAATTGATTTGTTTGAGTGGTCCCGCATATTTCTTTGACCTATCAGACTGGCACAATATTGCTATGGAGACTTATTACAACTTAGTTGCAAAACCCACCCATACAGCAACTGGCTATATGGTGATAGGCAGTAATTTTGTTGTAAAAAAAGATGCCCTAGAGCAAATAGGTGGATTCGATACGAATATTCCTTTCTACGGCGACGACGCCAATATCGGTAGACGCCTAAGTAGGGCGGGAAGAGTGGAGTTTGATAAGAAATTTATGGTTTACACATCTGGAAGAAGGATGGCGGCAGAAGGAGTCGTTAAAGTAAGTATGCGATACGCCGCCAACTATATTTCAGAGACAGTTATTAGAAAACCTATTTCAAAGCGCTACAATGATATCAGGTAGCGCGACATGGTACTTGAGAAAGAAGACTTACAACTAGAACATCCCTTTTGGGCTATGCCGTCAGCTGAAGTGTTGGCTATTTTTGATACGCCCGAGCTGGGGCTCGAAGTAGAAGAGGCAGAAAGACGCCTAGAGTATGGTAAGAACAAGATTCAAACCACCAAGAGAACTGGGAAGATAAAAATATTTTTTACCCAGCTTAGAAGCCCCCTCATATTAATTTTACTTTTTGCGGTTGGAGTGACGCTTCTGCTCCAAGACTATAAAGACGCTTCTTTCATATTAGTAGCAGTTCTAGTCAACACTATTCTCGGCTTCTATCAGGAGAACAAAGCAGAGTCGGCACTGGCTAAGCTCGATTCTTATATTAAAGAAATCAGCAGAATTATCAGGGGCGGTAGAGATATGGAGATTCCCGCTGAAGAGGTTGTGCCCGGAGATTTAATTAAATTAATGCCTGGCACTAGAATCTCGGCAGACGCGAGAATTATCAGAGCTAACAACATCGCAACAGATGAAGCCATATTGACCGGCGAATCTTTGCCCGTAGAAAAGTCTGCTCAAGAAGTAAACGAGGAAGCAGAGCTTGGCGAGAGGAAGTGCATGGTCTTTGGGGGGACGCTTGTGGTGGGCGGTTCTGGGATAGCAGTCGTAACTAATACTGGTGAGTACACGGAGCTTGGTAAAATTGCCAAACTTGTCAGCACTAGCAAGAGAGAAGAAACGCCCCTTCAGAAGGCGATCAGTAAATTCGCCATGAAAGCTAGTATCGCTCTAGTCGTTTTGACGGTCATTCTTTTCGCGCTTGGCGTTAATGCTGGGATAGATGTCCTTGAAATGTTTCTTACGTCCGTTGCTGTCGCTGTCTCTGCCGTTCCCGAAGGACTTCCAATTGCCCTGACCGTTATATTGGCGGTGGGTGTAGAGCGTCTTGCTAAGAAAAAAGGTGTGGTTAAGAAGCTTTTAGCGGCAGAAACTCTCGGCAGTACAACCCTGATTCTAACCGATAAGACAGGAACTCTTACGGAGGCCAAGATGGAGCTAGTAGATATCATCAGCGATAAGCCAGAAGAGATTGTTCTCGAGCTCGCGATGTTAAATACAGACGTCATCATCGGCAACCCTATTGGTAAGCCCGAAAATTGGCACTTGAGCGGACACCCCATCCACGTTGCGATTATTAGATCAGCTATCAAGAGGGGGATTATGCCCTCAACTGTTTTTGCTAGAAATAAAATACTAGAGACGACACCATTTAATTCAAAAGATAAATTTGCTGCCATTCACGCCAGAATTAGTAATCGAAGTCGATGGGTATATCTAGGTGCGCCAGACTATCTATTAGAAAAATCGAGCTCCAGCACTACTTTTATGGAGGAAACGAGTCGTAAGATAAACGAACTTGCTTTCTCTGGGCACAGGATTTTAGGCGTCTCCGTCGATGATACTTTCGTCGCCCTCTTAGTTTTTAAGGATCCAGTGCGTTCGTCTGTGAAAAAAGCTATTTCAGACGTTCATGAATATGGCGTTCGTACCATTATCGTAACCGGCGACCATATGGGCACAGCCGTTTCTGTTGCTAATGAATTGGGGATGAATGTTGGTAGGGAGGATGTGCTGACAGGGAAAGACTTAAGGTTATTAACAGATGAAGAGCTGATGCTCGTTATGGATAGGATTAAGATTTTTGCCAGAGTGACGCCCGCTGATAAATTAAGAATCACTAAACTATATAGAGAGAAGGGTGAGGTGGTAGCCGTGACGGGTGATGGCATTAACGATGCGCCCGCCCTAAAGGGGGCAGATATAGGAGTAGCGGTTGGTTCGGGGAGTGACGTCGCAAAGGGGGCGGCAGACTTAATAATTTTGGATGATAATTTTGAAACTATTGTAGAGGCCATTAAGGAGGGGAGAAAAATATTAAATAACGTGAAGAAAGTTATAGTCTATTTGTTTTCAGATGTTTTAGATGAACTTATTTTAATCGGAGGAGCCCTTTTGGCGGGCGTCACTCTGCCTCTTAATGCCCTTCAGATTCTTTGGGTTAATTTCTTCGCAGATAGTTTTCCTGCTGTGGCACTAGCTTTTGAAGAAGACAGCGGTTTTACGAAGAGAAGACCCGCTGTTCTTAAGGGAAGTCTTTTTGATGCTGAAATGAAATTCCTAATCTGGGTTATAGGTATCGCTACCAGCGCCCTTGTCTTAATTCTTTATTTCTATCTATTGGCTTTGGGTTTCGACGGACAGCTTGTCAGAACTTTTATTTTTGCCACCTTCTCGGTGTATACGCTCTTTTTGGTCTTCTCCATAAAATCTTTAAGCAAAAGCATCTTTCATTACAATCCTTTCTCGAATAGATATTTGAACGGAGGCGTATTGGCAGGTTTTGCTTTAACAGGCCTGGCCATTTATTTACCAGCTCTCCAAAATATTCTAGAAACAGTATCGTTGCCTCCAATTTGGCTTGGCGGAGTACTTTTGGTGGGGTTAGTTAATATCATAGCGGTTGAATTTGGTAAACTAATTTTCCGTATTAGACTTAAAATTTGATATAATCTATAAGACATGAAACCTAATAGGGGATTTACTATCATAGAGTTAGTAGTTTACGTTTCCATATTGGCCATTGTGGGAGGGCTTTTGACGAGTATTCTCTATAACTCTGTCCGAATTACTAGTCGTGAAGGCGCTAGCACAGAGGTCGCTCAACAACTCAATCTTGTTATGGGGACAATACAGAAGTTGGTCGGAGACGCTAGTTTAGTAGAATCTGCTTATGAAACTCCTGGTGATAATCTTGACCCAACGGACGACACTTTGGCTGAGAGGCAGACGGCTTGCACGGATTTTTGCACTTTAATGTTGCGATTCGAAGCCAGTTCTACGGATCCGACGTGGTTGATAGCATCTTCTACTGGCATTTGGCTTGTGCAGGGCAATGCTACTAGTACGGAATTTGATCCTCACCCCAACGCAACATCAACAACGACTCAATTAACCACGAGCAAGGTGGTAGTAGATTATCTCAGGTTTACTAGATATGAATTTGCCGGGGGCCATACTTCTGCCAAAGTGGATATGTCGTTTACGTACAACACAGACAACGATAAATTCAGGATAACAAGGTCTTTAACGTCAGCCATTGGCAGAGTAACCGCCGCTACTTTTGACGACAACGTATTGCCGAACATTACTGGTACGATTGATTCCGGATTGTCTTTGGGTAGCCCAAGCGAACAATGGCGTTCGGCATATTTCTCTGACGAAGTTCACATAGGCGATTGTTTAAGCATCAACACATTAAATACCGGAGAAAATATGGTGAACGAGAATTGTGTTGATAGAAATTTAAGAGTATCAGGAGAAGGCTATGTTATGTTTAACACCCAAGACACCGCCAGCACCACCGTTTCTAGCGTGTTAACCCTTAGGCACAGCATTGACGGCGCTGGTGCTAATGGAATTGGTACGGGCATTACTTTCCAAGCTGATGATACGGGTGGAGGCTATCAACCCATCGCCCATATATATGCCGTAACAGAAGATGCTACTACAGGTGCGGTTGATAGCTCATTACAATTTTATACATACAAAGATGATACTTCTGGCGTGAGGATGACAATTGATTCAGATGGATATGTGGGCATTGGGGCAACCGACCCCACACAGCCCTTGGTGGTAAACAATACCTCCGATAAGACAGTTGCTCAGTTCATTGGCGTAGATAGCAATACAGGTTTTACGAACGATGCTGGTCAATTAGAGATAATTAATACAGATACAACAAATAATAACTGGTCTAGAATTTCTTTTGGCGATTCAATAAGCGATACTTCGTCTGGAGCAATAGGTCTTAAATACACAGACCATACAAACAACTATGGCAACATGTATTTCTATTTAAGAAGTTCGTCTAGCTTCTCAAGTAGATTAACAATATTACAGAATGGCAATATCGGCATTGGCACCGACGCGCCAGCTGCAGCTTTACATATAAACGCCACGACTGATGAAGAGGGTCTACGTATATATACGGGCCTAAACGAGAACCAAATTCTGGCATACGCCAGCGGTACTTTAGTGCACAATATTTGGTCGGATGGAAGCGGGGATGGGCTAATTGATATCAGTGACAGTAGTGGCACAACAAATGTGCGTTTGTATAGTGCAGGCCAATCATGGTTGAATGGAGGAGATTTTGGGCTTGGAAAAAGTTCTGCAAGTTATCAATTAGACTTGGAAGACAACAACACCGGCCCGGCTCAATTTGTTTACAACACAAACGCTGCTGGTGATGGTATCTGGATTAAGGTAGAGGCCGCAACTCCGGCTACAAATGTTTATTGGATGGTGTTCAGGGATAGTGCCGACACAACAGATGGGTCAATTAGGGCCGATGGCTCTGGCGGAGTCGCTTTCAACACAACCTCTGATCAGAGATTAAAAAAGAATATTTCTCCTTTTAATGGGAGCTTGGATATCATCTCTAAAATAAATCCATATAATTTTGTACGTATGGACGATACAGCAGAGCAGAACAACGTAGGATTTTTAGCCCAAGAACTTTATAAATATTACCCATATGCTGTTACGGGTGAACCTACGGATGATCCAACAATAAACCCTATGCAGGTTGATTACGGAAAACTTACCCCATTATTGGTCGGCGCTATTAAAGAACAGCAAGCTCAAATAGATCTACTCCAAGAAAAATACAATCAATTAACAGGAGAGAATATAAACATCAGCGAAGAAGTGAAAGAGGACTCAAACCAAGAGAGGGTTCGGGCCATCTTAGGAGCCGGTTTATTAGGCGGGCTTTTAGGAGGAGCGCTTATTCTGCTTTTGCTAGAACGAAAACATTAATCTTTCAGACTCTTTTCCCCAATTCAAAGCAGAATCCTTCGCTCAAGTAGTTAGCGTGAATAATTTATAGCCAAGCTCTCATCAAGCAGTAAGCCAAGCAGTAAGCCAAGCAGTCAGCGTAGACAACTCATAGCCATTACAAATAATTAATAGTCAAAAAACCAGACGGCCGTCCATTTTTTTGATATTATAAAAAC
>JAHJZF010000024.1 GCA_018826645.1 Patescibacteria group bacterium
GACCTCTTCCTGTATGGACTTTATAAAATCAGACAATTTCTTAGTACCCATATCACCCTTCCCGCGTTTACGAACAGCTACGGACTTTGAAGCTTTTTCTTTTTCTCCTACTACTAATAAGTAGGGAGTTTTGCTAATTTCTCCTTCTCGGATGCGTTTGCCTAAAGTTTCATCAGCTGCTGTTAGTTCAACTCTCAGCCCAGATTCTTCTAGTTCTTTGGTAATCTGCTTGGCATACGTTTGGTATTTTTCTCCAACCGCTAGAACTTGCACTTGGACGGGGGACATCCATACCGGGAAGGCTCCAGCATGGTGTTCTATTAATACAGACAAGAATCTCTCAATAGAACCCATAATAGCGGCGTGAATCATGACTAGTCTTTCGTGGTTGCCTTTCTCATCTATGCAGAAAATATCGAATCTTTCCGGCAAATTCATATCAAGTTGGATGGTGGCCACTTGCCACTCTCTGCCGATAGAATCTTTAGCCACAAAATCAATTTTAGGTCCATAGAAGGCCGCTTCGCCAGGGAAAAGCGGTGCCTTAACTCCACGACTCTTGGCTATTTCTTTAAGCGTTTTTTCTGCTTTTTCCCACACAGGCTTGGTTCCTAGGTAGGCGTTAAAATTTTTTGGATCATGGCCAGAGATGCGGACTTCGAGTTCGGCAAATCCTGTTCCTTTGTAAAACTTATCTACAATATCCCAGATTTTTAAGAACTCCTCTTTCATTTGGCCCTCTCTACAAAATACATGGGCATCATCTTGGGTGAAGGCTCTGGTTCGAGAAATGCCAGCCAATTCACCAGTCTGTTCGTCTCTGTAGCACATAGTGGTGTTGCCGTAGCGTTGGGGTATGTCGCGGTAGCTCCATTGCTTGCGTTGTAAGATTTGAATGTGGTGGGGGCAATTCATTGGCTTCATAGAGAATTCGTGCCCCTCGCGAGTTTTTATATTAAAAAGTTCATTTCCAAACTTATCCCAATGTCCAGATACTTCGTAGAGCTCTTTTTTAGTGATGTGGGGTATCTCAACCTTTTTATAGCCACGTTCTTTTCTAAGAGACCAAACAAAGTCGTCCAGGATATTCCTAAGGACGGTTCCCTTGGGAGTCCAAAGAGGTAGGCCTGGGCCCACTAAGTCAGAAAAGGTAAATAGATCTAAGGCCGGCCCTAAGATTTTATGGTCTCTTTTTTCGGCTTCTCGTATTTGTTCTATGTGTTTAGTCAGCTCTTCTTTAGAGTTAAAGGCCAAACCATATACTCTCTGGAGCTGCTTATTTTTTTCATCTCCTTTCCAATAAGCTCCCGCTACGCGCGTTAGTTTAAATGCATTAGGGTCAATTTCGGAAGTTTTCTTAACATGTCCTCCACGACATAAATCCATAAATACTTCACCGGCTTGCCCTGAGCCGGGTCGAAGGGTCTTGTACACGGTCAGTTGCTTATTCTCTTTAACTAAATCTTTTATTAGTTCTAGTTTATATGGTTGCCCCCTAAAGAGGGTCTTGGCTTTGGCGGGGGAGACTTTTTCGCCCTTAGTCTCTAGGCCATCTTTAATTAATTGTCGTATCCTTTTCTCGAGTTTCGGTAAATCTTCTTTTGTTAAGTTCTCGGATAAATCAAAATCGTAATAGAATCCATCTTCGATGGCGGGTCCTACACCAAGCTTAGCCTTGGGATTTTTTTCTAAAACAGCGGTTGCCAGCAAATGAGCAAGCGTGTGTCTTGCTTTTTCTAGGTCTGCCACGGCGGGCAGGCCTACAGACTTATTTCCTTTGCGTTTTGGCATATAATTTTGGGATCTCCATCGCGTAAGGATATTTTCCCAGTTACATAAACAGCCTTGTTATTTTCCCAGAGAGCGTTGGTCGAGCTCAGTACGTCTGAAAAAACTAACACCTCTATAGTATCACCCAAATCTTCTATCGTAGCAAAAGCCATCGGTTGTCCATTTTTGGTGATAATCTTTCTAACTGCTCCGACTACGCCACAAACCTTTGTCGTGGCTCCTTCTTTGCCATCTTTCCTTACGCTTTTAATTGTTTTTACAAAATCAGGATTTATATTCTCTAAATATCTTTTAAGAGGATGCTCTGTGACGTAAAGTCCCAGAAGTTCTTTTTCCCACGCTAAAAGCTCTGATTTTGTAGCGCTTCTTGTAGCCGGTTGAAGTTTAATTTCAAATTTATGGACACCTCCAAAAAGCCCCTGGCTACCATTGCCATTTGTTTGCTCCCCAGCAGCTTTTAAAACTAAGTCAGCGTTTTCTAGGGCGGTCATTCTGTCTATTCCTAGAGAATTAAGGGCACCACTCATAATAAGTGCTTCGAGACCCTTCTTGTTAAGTTTGTATGGACGAGTCCTCACAGCTAAGTCTGCAAGACCTTCGAATGGACCACCCTTAAGACGCTCTTCGACTATATTCTCGGTTAATACTAACCCTACGTTTTTAATAGCAGAAAGACCAAAGCGAATATTCTCTCCTTCTGGAGCAAAATGAGCCACGCTCAAATTGATGTCTGGAGGCAATACTTTGATACCCATCCTTCCTGCCTCTTGAATAAAGAAGGCCACTCTATCTGTATCATTTCCAGCGTTGTTTAAAACAGAAGTCATAAACTCTTCCGGATAATGAGCCTTCAGGTAGGCTGTCCAATATCCGATGAGCGCATAGGCGACTGCGTGTGACCGGTTAAATCCATAACGAGCAAACGGTGGAAATAGGTCCCAAATCTGCTCAGCAGTCTTTTGGTCAATGCCGTTTTTAACTAGCCCTTCAGTAAGCTTTTCTTTCTGTTCGTCTAAAAGCTTTTTGATTTTTTTACCGATAGCTTTCCTAAGAGTGTCTGCTTCGGGGAGAGTGTATCCCGCTAGGTCAGTGGCGATTCTCATCATTTGCTCCTGATAAACACCAATGCCGTAAGTGTTTTTAAGAATTGGCTCAAGCGATGGGTGGATATACTCAACTTCTTCTTCGCCAAACTTTCTTTTGATATAGGAAGGAATTAGTTCTATGGGGCCGGGCCTGTAAAGCGCTACTAATGCGATGAGATCTTCTAATTCAGATGGCTTAAGCTCTTTCATATATCGACGCATCCCAGAAGATTCGAATTGGAAGACGCCAGTTGTTTCACCAGTCCGGAGGAAGTCAAAAGTTTTTTCATCATCGAGAGGTAGCTTAGAAACCCTAATGGCATCTCCACCCAATTCTTTAACTAAGCGAATGGTCTCTTGAATAATAGTCAGGTTTTTAAGTCCTAGAAGATCTATCTTGAGGAGCCCCAAGTCTTCGACTCCATGCATCTCTATCTGTGTGATAATGGTGTTGTCGTCTTGGGGAGCTTTTTGGAGGGCTAAATATTTTGTAACCGGATTTTCTGTTACTACAGTTCCACAGGCATGAACAGATGCGTGCCTCGCTACACCTTCGAGATTAGAAGCCATGTCCAAAAGTTTTTTTGCTTGAGGGTCGGCTTCGTAAATTTGTTTTAATTCAGGAACAATTTTGAGGTAGTTTTGTATCTCTCCTTTTCCTTGGTTAGGATTAAGTGGAATTAATTTAGCTATCTGATCACAAAAGGAATAGGGGATATCCATTGCTCTGCCTGCATCACGTACGGCTTGTCTCGAAGCCATGGTTCCAAACGTAATGATTTGAGCCACGTGGTCGTTACCATATTTTTCTCGTAAATAGCCAAAGACTTCATCGCGTCTGTTATCAGCAAAATCTAAATCGATATCTGGCATCTCGTTTCTTTCTGGGTTCAGGAATCTTTCAAAAAGAAGATCGTATTTTAATGGGTCAACTTCTGTGATGTTTAAAATATATGAGACCAAGCTACCGGCTGCAGACCCTCTTCCTGGGCCGACCATAATACCTCTATCTTTAGCCCAGTTAACCATGTCTTGCACTATTAAGAAGTAGTCTGCAAACCCTGTCTTTTTAACAATTGAAAGTTCGTGCTCTATTCTTTCTTGGATTTCTTTAGTCTCTTCTTCAAATTTCTCTAGAACTTTTCCTTTTACTAGTTTGCTTAGATATTCAAAACTATCTTTTTCTCCATCTGGAAGTTGGTATTTTGGTAAATGAAGTTTTTTGAGCTCAAAGTCAAAATTACATTTATCTGCTACTAGAACGGTGTTCTCAATGGCCTCGACCACCTGGGCCTCATTAATCACTTTATCTCCTTGCCAAAAGAGTTCGAGCATTTCTTCATAAGATGCAAAGAACGCCATATATCCACCGAAATTAAACCTATCTTCGTCGTCTACTTTGTTTCCTGTTTGAATAGCCAACAGAACATCGTGCGTCGGCTGATCCGTCTTTTCTATATAGTGAGAATCTTGAGTAGCGACAACTTTTATATCCAATTCTTTAGCTACTTCTAAAAGCGCCTTTTGATTGAATTTAGTTTGAGGTTGGATTTCGATGTAATAGTCTTCTCCAAAAAGATTTTTATAATATTGAGCAATTTTAAGGGCATCTTTTTTCGAGCCATGTTCGATAGCTCGACTTAACTCTCCGGCTGGACACCCGGAAAGACATATCAGGCCCTCATGATGGTTTTCAAGAAGTTCTTTATCCATTCGTGGCTTGTAGTAGAACCCTTCGAGATGCGATTTTGTGACAATCTGGATGAGGTTTTTATATCCAACGTCATTTTTAACCAGCAGGGTAATGTGATAGCGATTAGAGTCTTTGCCTGCCTCTTTATCGTGGCGCGTGCGTTCTGCTACATATCCTTCTAATCCAATAATTGGTTTAACACCCGCCTTTTTAGCTTTTTGATAAAATTCGACAGACCCATATAGGTTTCCGTGGTCTGTTAGGGCCAAGGACTTCATATCAAGCTCCTTAGCTTTTTTAACCAACTCATCAATCTTGGAAAGGCCGTCTAATAAAGAGTAGTGACTGTGTGTATGTAGGTGGACAAATTTAAACATAAAAAGAATAGTGTTCGTTTCAAATTATACCGACCCTGCTCTAAACTTAAAGGGAGCTCAATATATGTATACGATTGGCATAGATGAAGCGGGCAGAGGAGCCTTGGCGGGTCCCGTGGTTGTGGGTGCCGTTGCGGTGCCTTATGGATTTAATTTGCGTATCAAGCATCTCCCAAAACTAAAAGATTCAAAAGCTCTTTCGTCTCGTCAAAGAGAGGTTTGGTATCAGTACATACAAGAAAATCCATTAATTTTTTCAACTAGCGCACGGATCTATCAGAAAAAAATAGATAAAATTAATATTACACAAAGCGCTAACATCGCTGCCAGCTATGCCTTTGAGGGATTACTGAATAAATTAAAATTTTCAAAATTACCCAAAATACTTTTAGACGGAAGTCTTTATCTTGGGAGTAAAGATCATAAAGTCATTCCATCAAAGACTATTGTTCGCGGTGATGAAAAAATAAATTCCATTAAGTTGGCCTCTATCGTTGCTAAAGTTACACGCGATAGATATCTAGAAAAGCTTGATAGAAGATATCCCGAATATAGATTCGGGAGTCATAAGGGTTATGGTACAAAGGCTCATTTCCTTGCTATCAAGAAATATGGCGTCTTGGATGTGCACAGATTGACGTATCTTAAGCCAAGAACAAAGATAAAACATAAGATAAGGGCAATATCTACAAAAATGCAGTAGGCATTTGCAATTTTAGCCTTTTACCTTTAAATTTTATTCTTGAAACATGCCAGAACCTAAAAGACATCACACTAAATCGAAGGTGGGTAGAAGGCGTTCCCACCTAGCCATGAAAAAGACTAGTATTCAAGTTTGTGCTGGGTGTAGGGCTCCAGCTCTTTCACACAGAATTTGCGCCAATTGTGGGCAGTACAAAAAAACCAAACCTTAAGTTCTTTTTAGTATAAATTTAGATGGCAACGAGACAGCTGGGTAGAGGAATAGTTATTCAATCTCTGTACGAGTGGGATTTCTATAACAGGAAAGAAAAAATAGAAGATATTCTAAAGCGTAACTTAGAAGAGTTTGCTCCAGGCTATAGTGAACAAGAATTTGTTGAGAACCTAACTAAGGGGATAGTTTCAAAAATAGACGAGTTGGACAAAGTGATTGAGGCGTCGGCTCCAGATTGGCCCATAGAAAAGCTTCCTATTATAGATAGGAACGCCTTGCGAATTGGACTCTATGAGCTTCTGCATGCCAATAGAGAAGAAGTGCCACCCCGTGTAGCAATTAACGAAGCTATTGAATTAGCCAAAACATATGGCGGACACAATTCTGGTAAATTTATTAACGGCGTGATGGGAACAGTCTATAGAGAAATAGGAGAGCCAGACAAAAATCCTGAAAAATCTAGACCCCACGATGAATCTTAAAAAGCTAGAAGAAAAAATAGGCATCGAGTTCAAAGATAAGAACTTCTACGAAGAAGCTCTTACTCATCGTTCATATTTAAACGAACACACAGAATGGCCTCACGGCAACAATGAAAGACTTGAATTTTTGGGAGACGCCGTTTTAGAGCTTACGGTTACAGAAGAAATATATAAACGCTTGCCAAAAGAAGAAGAGGGGAGACTTACGGTATTCAGGGCAGCCCTTGTAAATACTAAGGCCCTAGCTGGGATCGCCAAAGAAGTAGGGCTAGACAAGATGCTCCTTCTGTCCAAAGGAGAGGCCAAAGACGCAGACGGCAAGGGACGCGAAAGCATCTCGGCTAATGTGGTAGAAGCTTTAATAGGGGCTATATATTTAGATTTAGGCTATGAGAAAGCTAGGGATTTCGTAGAAAAATTTGTTCTCACAAAATTAGATGGAGTTATGGAGCAGGGTGGCAAAGATGCCAAGAGTTTAGTTCAAGAATATGCTCAGGCTAAATTCAAGACTACTCCTACATATAAAATTTTAGATGAGTCTGGACCAGCCCATGAAAGACAATTCCGAATTGGCTTATACTTCGAAGAAGAATTGAAGTCTGAGGGGGAGGGGAATTCTAAGCAGGAGGCAGAGTTAGATGCAGCCGAACGTCTGCTCGTCAAAATGTAAAGACCTCGGTAGCCCCCCCAAAACCCTTATTAGTCTTCTTTGTGTTAATATTTTTGAGTATCAAAAATGCTTCTTAAACGATTAGAACTTCAGGGATTCAAATCTTTTGCCGATAGAACCGTATTAGATTTAAGTCATCAGGTAACTGCTATTGTTGGACCGAACGGCTCTGGGAAATCTAATATCACAGATAGTATCCGTTGGCTTTTGGGAGAGCGAGACGCTAGAAATCTTCGAGGAGGCAAAGGAGAGGATTTAATATTCGCTGGCACTAAAAACAAACCTCGCGCCGGTCAAGCGCAAGCTACCCTTCATTTTAATAATGCCAGCGGTTTTTTCCCTGTTGACTACAAGGACGTCACCATCTCTCGTAAAGTAACTCGTGACGGAGTCTCCAACTTTTCTATTAATAAATCAGAAGTTCGTCTCAAGGATGTTATTGAGTTTTTTGCTAAATCGAAGGTGGGAGCGAGAGGGTTGTCTATTATCAGTCAAGGCGAGAGCGACATGTTTATTAAGGCAACTCCGCAGGAAAGGAGAGAGATGATAGAAGAGATTTTGGGCCTCAAGGAGTATCAGATTAA
>JAHJZF010000025.1 GCA_018826645.1 Patescibacteria group bacterium
AAAGAATCGATATAAAACCAGAATTATTAGACCTAAGAAGGTTTTATAACAAAACTCCAGAAAGTCTTCTAAAAAAACTACAACAATATGATTTAATCTGGGTTAGGGGAGGGAATACTTTTCTTTTACGATATGTGATGAAGAAGAGTGGCTTTGATGCGGTGATTAAAGATGCTCTAAAAAATGGTTTAGTTTATGCGGGAGAAAGTGCTGGGGCATTAGTTATGGGTCCAACGCTAAAGTATATCGATATTGTTGATGACCCAAATGTTGTTCCAGAAATGATTTGGAGAGGAATAGACTTCGTTGATACAGTCCCGTTGCCACATTGGGGCGCGAAGAAATATGGCAATACGATAAAAAAGACCTATTTAGCACTAAGAAAAGATGGCGTAAAAGTCGCTAAGTTTTCTGATGGAGAAGCTATGCTTGTTAAGGATAAAAATTGGGAGAAAGTAAGAACAAATAGATATTGGCGATAGGACAACTCTTAATTTCCCCCAACCCCAATCAAATCTACCTGGCTTTTAAGCCAATTCATGTAATCCCCATCCTTAGAAATAGTTATAATAGCTTTGTATAACTGACCCATCGGTTTGAAAATATGAAAAGGAAAACCCGCGTTGTCGGCCGCGGGCGGGTTCTCCAATATTTCTGTAATACTGGAGCTCTAACAAGTGCGGCCGGGGTGTGGTTGATTACCGAGTCAATGACACGCTGAAAGCTAGTGCTTCGACTTCCTTTCGTCCCTTCACTTCGTCGTAGAGGGGTCGAAGTTTGCTTGCAAGGACTCTCATCCCTGCACGCATGTTTCGAACCGTTGCCTCAGCTGAGATGAACCTGTTGAGCTCACCCTCCGTGAGACCAGCAATCTCATCCTCACTGCCCAAATAGGACACGAGTTTGAGAATCTGCCGTGCTTCTTCGACGATACCGTCTGCGACTCGCATTTGTTTCCTCCTTTCTAGTGCGAGTTCTTCAGAGACAACAACATTATCTCCACAGAACTCGCACCAGGAGCTATCATCAATGTTCTGCGAACAGATTACCACAAAATAGTTATACAGTCAAGATGTGTCTCATTGGAGAGGTTTTAACGACGTCCCCTTCGAATACCTCAGGATAAACCATTCGACAGGCTCACGGTAAACAGTCTCTGACTAAAGGTAGAATCCTGATGTTTTCCAATCTCTATTAGCGGGAAATGTATCAGCAAATAAGGTGCCAAACTCTATATATATCACAATGTTGACATTCTGATGTACTTCAAATAATATATGACCATGGCAATAAAACACCATAGTCCAGCAAAACTCTCAAAAGGGGCACTAAAGCTAGACTATAACGAATTTACTTCGGAATTATCTGATGCAGAGTATTCCCTCGGTCTTTTAGAGGGATCTCAGAAAAAGCTACACAATGCTGAATTACTCATATCACCACTTACGGCCAAAGAGGCTGCGGTGAGCTCAAAAATCGAGGGGACTCAGAGCACAGTCTCTGATGTGTTTCTTCATGAGGCAGTTGGTACGGCAAGGTATTCCGATATTGCAGAAGTGGCCAATTACCGCACCGCAATGCGGTTTGCGATAAAAGAACTGGGAGACAGAGAAACTCTTTCTAAGCATCTTATCCGCTCAATGCACCAAATATTGTTGAAGAACACCAGGCATAAAGGAGCTCTCGGCACATTTCGAACGGGTGATGTTTGGATTGCGGAAAAAATTGGCGATCCCATTGAAAAAGCCATTTATATTCCTCCTGAAGCATACGCCGTCGATGCATACGTTGACGATTTGCTGGAGTATCTAAAAAACGGCAAAGAAAGCACTTTGGTTAAAGCTGGGGTTGCTCACTATCAATTTGAGGCCGTTCACCCATTTGAGGATGGGAACGGTCGCATTGGGCGGTTAATGATTCCTTTAGTATTACATCACAATAACAGGCTCTCGAAGCCAATCTTATATATGAGCGGTTACATGGAGGCCAACAGAGATGAATATATCGAAGTGCTTCATTCGGTAGATGAAAGTGGAAAGATGGAACCATGGCTAAAGTTTTTCTTCAAATCTGTAGCAGCGCAACTGAGAGAGACCCAGGAACTGGTGAGCGGAATTTATGCACTCCATGATTCGATTAAATCACGTTTTGACACAAGCAAGTCTCCCTATCTGGTTGGTTTTCTTGATTTTATATTTAAATCCCCAGTGTTTACGGTCCCGATGGTGTTGAGCGGTACTAAAATCTCCTCTGACCTAACGGCAAAAAGACTCATTAAGGCTTTTTTCGAGGAGAAGTATTTGATTGAGATGCCAGGGCGATTTCATAGGGCGAAGGTTTACCGTTTTAAGCCACTATTAGATTTGTTGAAATAGAAGTTCTAACATCGTCCAGTCCCCGCCACAGGCGGGCAGGCCCGACCCTAGGATTACAAGGTATTACACCCACGGATGTGGTAAAGTTTTTGTATGGCAGTAGTTGAGACAACCCAAGCAGGCAACCCAATTATTAGAAGGATCTCTGAACCTGTAACTGAAGTAAATTCAGAAGAAATACAGCAGATTATTCAGAACTTGATTGACTCAATGAGAGAGCAGGACTTGGTCGGTATGGCAGCTCCTCAGATAGAACAGAATTTACGGATGTTTGTAACTGAGATTAGAGAAACTAAATATAGAAAAGAAGGCATAGACAGCCTCAAAGTTTTTATGAACCCAGAGATAGTAGAAAAATCAGGAGAACAGAACACTGGCTACGAAGGTTGTGGTAGCGTTGCTTTTGCTGGGCTCTTTGGTCCAGTTAAACGTTCCAAGTCAGTTAGGGTCAAAGCATTGGATAAAGATGGAAGTCCATTTGAACTGGAAGCGGATGGACTGTTGGCAGTCGTTATACAGCACGAAGCCGATCATTTAGATGGAATTCTGTTTATTGATAAAGTCACAGATACGAGAGAGCTAATGAGCCGAAACGAGTATCTAAAGTTCCGGGGAAGAGATAGCTAATATCTGCCAACCCCTAAATCAGGCACCCAAACCCCTTTATTCTTCATAATCTCGGTTCTCCCTCAATTCTTCGGGACAAGAACCTCTTCGAGGTAACGTCCTTCACGATGCCACCCTGCGTTAATAGGTTTTGATGTGGTAGGATTTGGATATGAAAGAAAGAAATAAAGCAGTTGTGGCGTCATATTTAATCCTTAAGAAAGAGGATGAGATACTGCTAATGCGTCGTATGGGGAGTGGCTACTACGATGGTTGGTATTCGGTTCCAGCTGGGCACGTAGAAGTCGGTGAATTACCGACAGAGGCCCTTATCAGAGAAACAAAAGAAGAGATAGGGATAGTTTTACAGAAGGGTCAGTTAAGGCACGTCCATACGATGTATAGAACTAAACACGACGAAACTGGAGACCGTGCAGATTATTTTTTCTTGGCGACGGACTGGAGTGGCGAGCCAGAAATTTGTGAGCCAAACAAGTGCGACGATATCAAATGGTGCACCATAGATACGCTTCCAGAGAATGTAATGCACCACGTCAAAGATGCATTAGGATACATAGAAAAAGGGATAGATTACTCAGAGCTTAGTTTAAAAGATATTACGAAAAACCCAACAGGTGGGTTCTAACATCCTCCCCTTCGACTACGCTCAGGACAAGAACCTTTCGTTTTACTCAAGGCAGTCCCTGACCCAACGATTACAAGATATTACAGCTACGGATGTGGTAAAGTTTTTGTATGGCAAAACCTAAAGAGGGGAAGACAAATAGCGGAGAGCAGATGCACTATTCTGTCGGAGCTCTCATTGAGAAAGACGGCAAGTATCTGCTAATAGATAGAGCTGTCGCACCACTTGGATTTGCAGGTGTAGCGGGGCATATAGACAAAGGCGAAGATGCCCTAGAAGCACTAAAAAGAGAAGTGGGGGAAGAAAGCGGACTACAGATTAACAACTGCGAACAGTTATTTAAGGAAGAGATTGATTGGAATTGGTGCAGCAAGGGAGTGAGCTCTCACTACTGGCATCTTTTCAAATGTGATGCCTCAGGGGAGCTCCAAAGAAGTGAAAGAGGAACGAAATCCATCGGGTGGTATAGTGAAGACGAGATAAAGAAACTAAAATTGGAGCCTGTTTGGGAGTATTGGTTCAAGAAACTAAAAATTATTTAACTATGACTATAACAATTTGCTCGTCGCTAAAGTTCTGGGACGAAATCCAGGAAGTAAAGGAAGGATTAGAAGAGTTAGGGTACACAATCTATATGCCAATCAAAGCAGAGGGTGTTGATTACTGGGAAGAAGATGGTTCAAAGAGGGTTGCTGCCAAAAAGACACAGGAGCTAATCAGCGAGCATATGGAGAAGATAGAGCAATCGGATGCAATCCTCGTAGCGAATTACACCAAAAAGGAAATTGAGAACTATATTGGGGCAAATACTTTCTTAGAAATAGGGTTCGCCCACCACATAGGGAAGAAAATTTATTTTCTAAACCCCATCCCCAACCAACCCTACATTAGGGAAGAGTTAGAGGCGGTTGAGCCCATCATCCTAAACAGGGATTTATCAAAAGTTAGCTAAATCAGGCACCCAAACCCCCCTAAATACTTATAGTATCGGGCGAGCACCATAGGTGCTTTAGCCAGTATTCTTCACAATCTCTCTCCTTCGTCCCTCGACTGTGCTTGGGACTATGGAAGGGCACGGCGGTTCTCTGCGTCCTTCCCCCCTTCGTTAAAACTACGGAAGGGCACGACACGATGCCACCCTGCTAAGTAGCTTAGTGTGGTAGGATTTTGATATGGATTTAGATATAAGACTCGTAGATGAGAAGGATATCGCTATTTTAGATAAACACCTTAGTTTTGGAACCCCGGGAAAGCATCAAAAAAGGGTAGCTCTACAGAAAGAAGATAAGGGGCTATATCTTATAGCTTGGGAGGGGGACGTCCCCATAGGTCACGTATTCATAAAACTTGATGGTCCAGGTGAGCAGGCTGTTAAAGATGCTGTTGGCACATTTCCTAATTTAGAAGACCTACTCGTTGTTGAAGAAAAGAGAGAACGGGGGGTGGGCACCAAAATAATGAAAGAAGTTGAGAGACAGCTCTGCGAACGTAACTATAAGAAACTTGGATTCGGCGTCGGCATAGATGAGCTAAAAACTATAGAGTTTTATAAAGCCCTAGGGTATGGAAAAGCGGATGTAGAGCCATTTAAGGTTTCTTGGAAAAATGAAAAGGGAGAAAAAGATGGCGAGACCTGCATTTATCTCACAAAAGACCTAAGTTGTAGCTAACAAAAAGGTTCTAACCGCAGAATCAGAGCGAAGCTCGGTTCACGACTTCGCATCTTCCAGTCCCTGACCCTGGGATTACAAGATATTACAGCCACAGATGTGGTAAAGTTTTTGCATGGATATAGAAGTTAAAAAGTCTCTATTGAACTTTCCTCTCGCCCTCCTTTCTTTAGTGTCTGTTTCTCTCTTATGGAAGAGTTGGTCACTACTAACCCTTATCCTTTTAGTAATCGGCGTGCTTATGCTTCTGATAGAAAAAGAGAGAAACACTGTTCTGGTCTATATAGCAGCTGGGTTAGGAGGAGCGATAACAGAGATGGTAGCTATATTCTTTGGCGTGTGGACGTATACAGATCCCGCCATCGCAGGTATTCCAATATGGCTCCCGTTTCTCTGGGGTGCGGCAGCACTTTACATACTTAGGTTGAAGGCGTTCGTGGATGCCGTATTTAGGAAGTAGGTTCTAACTTTGGGACTACTTTACATAACTTGACAGGGCTAATAGCCGGTAATAGTATAAAGATACTATGATCACTACCCCTGCCTTCGGGCAAGGGTAGTTTTTGTTTGTGCTCATTTTTGATAGGATTTCCAGTATGGAACGAAAAGAAGGAGATAAAAAGAGGGTGGCTATCTATATTGATGGCAACAACTTTTACGGATATTTAAAGGACGAAGAAATCAATCTACCAAGAGGGAAGAAGTTTGATTTTACGAAGTTCACAGAATTTTTAATAAAGGGCAGAGAGTGTGTTTCGAAAAGATATTATGTAGGTATCGCACGTAATATCGATGGTACAGATAAAAGCAAGAGAATTGTTAGCGGACAGCAGAAATTTCTCTCACACCTTGAAAATGAGGGTTTTGATATAAAGCGAAGTAGAGTTATGTACGACAGCGGACGTATTAGGGAAAAGGGTACAGATGTAAAAATTGGGGTGGATTTAGTTATCGGAGCAGTAGATGATTTATATGACACAGCCATTTTAGTAAGCTCCGATACAGATATTATCCCAGCTGTTCGTTATCTTCGTTATAAGGGTAAGAAATTGGAATATATTGGATTCTCGCACGCACCATCCTTGGGGATGCAGAAACACGCAGACTACTCGGTACTTCTATTGCCAGAAGATATAGATAAATTCTCAAGCTAAATCCGGCACCCAAACCCCCTTATTCCTCATAATCTCAGTTCTCCCTCAATTCTTCGGGACAAGAACCTCTTCGAGGTAACGTCCTTCACGATGCCACCCATCGTTTACAAAACTTTACAGAACTGGTATCCCTATAATATAGATTCAGCACCTTAGGAGGACGAGATGGTGGAATACGTAAAAGTTCCATTGAATGAACCTGGCCTTGTCCAGATCAGGGAAAACCCCGATGGGACTATCAACGAAGACGACCTTGAGAGACTGAGGGTTGTCTACGGATTTCTCGGAAAATCTCCTGCTGCACGACGACGGCTTCAGCAGCAGCAGAAGAAGAGATGTCCACGCAGCCTCCTTCAGAGGCTTTGTGGGTTCTTCAGATAGTGCCCCACAACACAACGACCATGAGCGACGCTCGTGGTCGCTCTTGTTTATATATACAACACACAGGTTCTAACATCGTCTCCTTCGAATACCTCAGGATAAACCCTTCGAATACCTCAGGATAAACATATATTTGACTCCAAATCTCCTAAGCCCTATAGAAGGCTATCTATACGAGAATGCGCGAGAATACAGACCTTTCCTGATGATTTTATTTTTGAATATGAAAATTTATCGGATGGATATAAGATGATTGGGAACGCTGTCCCCGTTAAGTTCGCAGAGGCTCTGGCTCTTCAAATTAAACAAACCCTTAAAAAATTAGATT
>JAHJZF010000026.1 GCA_018826645.1 Patescibacteria group bacterium
CCTCGAGAAGACAACAATTAAGAAACTTGGCGAACAGCTTCAAAAGAAGGAGTTCTCTGCTCGTGACTTAACGGAAACCTATTTAAAGAACATTAAAGATAAAGATTCTGAAATTGGCGCTTATTTGAGTATTGATGAAGAGGGGGCCCTAAGAGATGCCGAGAGAATAGACGGCGCCATATCTGATAAAAAAGAGCTCCATCCCATGGCGGGCGTGCCGATTGCCTTTAAAGACGTCATTTTAATCAAGGGTCAACCGGCGACTGCTGGTTCACAAATTCTTAAAGATTATACGGCATCATACGATGCGACCGTTACCAAGAAGCTCAGCCAAGATGGAGCGGTGTTCTTGGGGAAAACAAACATGGATGAATTCGCCATGGGAAGCTCGACAGAAAACTCTAGTTTTAAAACAACCAAAAACCCACACGACCTAGAAAGAGTGCCAGGTGGCTCATCGGGCGGAAGCGCTGCTGCCGTGGCAGGCAATATGGCACTAGCAACGCTTGGTTCAGACACGGGAGGTTCTATACGTCAGCCAGCGGCTCTTTGTGGAGTGGTGGGGCTTAAACCGACGTATGGTGCCGTCTCTCGCTATGGTTTGATTGCTATGGCATCGTCTCTAGATCAGATAGGTCCATTTGCCAAGACGGTTGAAGATACGGCCATTGTATTCAAATCTATAGTTGGACACGACAGCAAAGATTCGACCAGTAGCTCAACCGCCAGTTATGGGAAAGAAGTTGTCGAACCAGATTGGAAAGAAGTAAAAGGACTTACTATCGGTATTCCCGAAGAGTATTTCGGCGAAGGGATTGATAACGAAGTTGCATCTTCTATGGACGAGGTAATAGAGTTCTTCAAAGCAGAAGGATTCAAGATAAAGCCTGTCAGTATGCCAAACACTAAATACGGGCTTTCCGTCTATTATATTGTGATGCCAGCTGAGGCAAGTACTAATTTGGCGCGTTTCGATGGCGTTCGTTACGGAACAAGGGGTGACGCCAAGACTCTCGAAGAAATATATTTTGAGAATAAAGGAGAGGGCTTTGGCGCGGAAGTGAAGCGCAGAATCACGCTTGGAACCTTTGTTCTTTCCGCTGGTTACTATGACGCCTATTATCTTAAAGCTCAGAAAGTAAGAGCTTTGGTGAAACACGATTTTGAAGAAGCATTCGAAGATGTAGATGTGCTCTTGGCTCCGACTACGCCAACACCTGCTTTTAAATTAGGCGAGAAAACGGCCAACCCTCTTGAGATGTATATGTCAGATATTTTGACCATTCCCGCAAATCTATCTGGTAGTCCAGCCATCAGCATCCCCGCGAAGGGCAGGGAAGGTAAATTGCCCGTAGGATTTCAGCTGATGGGGCGTCATTGGCGAGAGGCTGACATTCTAGGCCTAGGGATGTATTATGAGAAAAATTAAATAAATAAAATAAACAAATGGAAATATTAGGATTTTTACCAACAATAATTGTCTTGCTCATAGTCACCCTACGACAGATTAATGAGTATGAACGAGGCGTGATGTTCACTATGGGTAAATTCTCGGGGATTAAGAGTGCGGGATGGAGAATAGTAGTTCCCGTGTTTCAAAGAATGATAAAGGTAGACATGAGGGTTAAGGCCGTCGATGTGCCCGACCAGAAAGCGATCACTAAAGACAATATCTCGGTGAGCGTCAACGCTGTTATTTATTACAGAGTTTCGGATGCAGAGAAGGCGATTCTTAAAGTTGAAGATTTCTTTCATGCCGTATCTCAGCTTGCCCAAACCACTATGAGGAATGTAGTGGGAGAGGCAGAGCTAGACGAATTATTAGGGGAGAGAGAAAACATCTCAGAAAGGATCAGAAATATTGTAGATGTAGCCAGTGACGCTTGGGGAATTAAGGTTGATAACGTTGAGCTTAAAGACGTATCTCTTCCAGAAGATATGGAGCGCACCATCGCTAAGCAGGCTGAGGCCGAACGTGAAAGGCGAGCTGTTATTATCAAGTCCGAAGGAGAAGTCGCCGCCGCAGGAAATATAGCAAAAGCAGCCGCCACTTTAAGCGCATCCGATGGAGCTCTCCATCTAAGAACGCTTCAATCACTCAATGATTTGAGTTCCGACCAATCTAACACGGTTATCTTCGCAATACCGCTAGAAGCCCTAAGAGCTTTAGAGAGACTTGGTGGAGGAGGTGTGACGAAAGTCTAGGTTTTATAAATTGGTTGTTAAACAAAAACACCCTTATGGGTGTTTTTGTTTACTGCTTGCACTGAGCTTGTCGAAGTGCGCGAGCGACCGGACTCGAACCGGCAACCTCTTCCGTGACAGGGAAGCGCTCTAACCAATTGAGCTACGCCCGCGAGTGAGAAGGGCAATATATAACTTCAATTATATATTGTCTTCGAACGATGCGGGGGTGAGCGAAGCGATACGCCCGTAAAGTTGTTCTTGCGCCACGCCCGCGAATTCCGCGAACATCCTCCTTCGCATAAAGCTACGGAAGGACAGGGAAAAGTATACTAATCCTTTAATTTTTTGACAATTCTTTCGAATTGCTCGCCCCTATCTTTATAGCTCTTAAACATATCTAAACTGGTTGCTCCGGGAGAAAATAGGACTATATCATCTGGCTTTGCAATCTTGTAAGCTACGCCCACTGCTTCTTCTAAAGTTTTTAGAACGCGAGTTTTTACCACATCTTTAATTGCTAACTTAATTTTTTCTTTACTTTCTCCAATCAAGATAGCTAATTTGATATCTTCACCAACCATTCCTTTCTCAAGAGTCTTATATTCTGAGTTTTTATCTTTTCCTCCGAGGATTAGTATCTTGCTTTGTTTCGGAAACGCTTTTATACCCGCTACAGTAGTTTCGGGAGCAGTTGAAGCGGAATCGTTATAATATATCGCTCCTTTAACCTCTCGTACCTTCTGTAGTCGATGGGGAAGGCCCTTGAATTTCGCTATTGTGTCTAGGCTAACCTGAGGATTAACTCCCAGATGTGAGCAGATAGAGGCGGTCATAGAAGCGTTTTTGAGGTTGTGTCTGCCGGGGATAGAAAGCTTGATGGGAAGTTTGTCGAATTTTACTTCCACCTTCCTACCCTTACCTTTCTTGGCAATTTTTTGCGAGAGTTTGTTGCCGGATGCGTAGAAAACAATATCTTTCGAGCGTTGATATTTAGTGATGCCCATTTTAGCATCCACGTACTCATTAAGATTTTTGTGCCAGTCTAGGTGTTCTGGAAACACATCTAGAACGACTGCGATGTGTGGAGAATATTTAATGTCCCAAAGCTGAAGGTTTGATAGTTCTAAAACGGTGATTGAATCATTCGTAAGTTTATCTACGAATTCGAGAGGGGAGTTGCCAATATTTCCTCCGACATGGACGTCTTTATCCGCTTTTTTCAAAACCTCATAAATCATTTGAGTTGTGGTGCCTTTACCTTTACTACCTGTTACCCCAATGATTTGCCCTTTAGCCTTTTCGAAGAAGAGATTAATAGTGCTAGAGAATTTAACCCCTCTGCGAACGGCTTTTTTTATTTCGGGCATAGAGCAGAGGACGCCAGGGGCGCGATAAATTAAATCGAAATCTTCCAACTTAGATAAATATTTCGGGTCAGTTTTTTTATCCAAAACAATCGGCTTAAGATCGGGCTCTGTTTTTTTTAGATATTTTTGAAGAGCTACCCCCTCAATACCTAGACCACCTAAAATTGCTACTTTTTTCATGGTGCCGACGGGAGGAATCGAACCTCCGACCTTGGGTTTACTTGCCCCGTTATTCACTTTGTGGCGACGGGTGGATTCGAACCACCGACCTACGGTTTATGAGTCCGTCGCTCTAACCAACTGAGCTACGCCGCCCTGTTGTGAATAACGGGGTGAAAGTCCCACGCTCTAACCAACTGAGCTACGCCGGCAAGTGAGAAGGGAAATGTATAACTTGATTATACATTTTCTTCGAACGACGCCGACGCAAATAAAGTGCCACGCCGGCAAGTGAGAAGGGAAATGTATAACTTGATTATACATTTTCTTCGAACGACGCCGACGCAAATAAAGTGCCACGCCGGCAGTCTAAAGAAAAATATCACTCTTTCATCAATTTCGCTACACCTAAGGCCGTCCCATCGTATATTTTCTGACGTTTAACAGGAATCCCAGAAATCTCCGATTGAATCCTAGTTAAGTCAGGCGCTTGAGTAATACCGCCATCTACAATTAGTACTTTCGGTTTGCGAGGTAGTCTTTTCAAATACACATCCACTTTTTGAGCAAACTTTTTGATGAGAGGATTGAGGTTTTTATTTTTTTTAAGGAGGGCGTCAATTTTTTCTGCAGAATTTTCTATTTTTGCTTCAAGAGCATAGTTGGGCTTCGGTTTATTTGGCACGAGCGTGGTAAAGAAATATTTGCTAGCCCTAAATGATGGACCTAAGTTTTGCATGATGAATATTCCGGTGCCATACGTAGCTTTGGTAGTTCCCGAAATTTTGCCGGCCCCGTACATGCTGGCTTGTTGATCTCCACAGACTGCTAATATCGGCAGGGGAGCGCCAACAATGGTTGATTTAAGGTGTCCGTAATTTTCGCGGGAGTGTTTAATCTCTGGAAGTATGGATATTGGTACGTTGAATATCTTTAAGAGTTTTTCGTCCCACTTAAGAGTTTTGATGTTAAAAAGTAGTGTGCGAGAAGCATTGGTATAATCTGTGGCATGTATTTTTTCTTGTGTTAGGTTCCAGATAACCCAAGCATCGACTGTACCGAATAAAAGGCGCTCATTATCAACGAGCTTTTGTGCTTTAGGTACATTTTTTAAAATCCAGCTAATTTTGGTAGCCGAAAAATAAGGGTCGATAGAAAGCCCGGTTTTATTCTTAATTAAGTTTTGATGTCTACTCTTTAGGGCAGAGCATTCATTGGAAGTCCTTGCGTCTTCCCATACTATTGCAGGATATATAGGGGTACCCGTCTCTTTATCCCAAAGAATAGTCGTCTCCCGTTGGTTCGTAATACCCAAGCCAGAGAAGCCGATAAGGGGCGCTCTAGCTTCTTTAATTGCGCTTCCCATTACAGAAATAGACTTTTTAATTATCTCTTTCGGGCTTTGTTCAACCCATCCATTTTTGGGGTGAGATTTGTTTAGTCTTAGATAGCTTTTCGAGACGACGTTAAGTTTGTTGTCGAAAACAAACGCTTTCACTCCAGTCGTGCCGATATCGAGAACTAAAGAATGCGAACTAGGCATTCTTAACTAAGGCAATAAATATTTCTCTAGCCTTCTTCGGGTTCTTGATAGATTTTCTAATTGCAGACAGGGCTGGTGGCAAGTCTTTGTTGCCCAATCTTTTAGATAGCGGTTCAATAGAGACGGACCCTTCGCTTATCAGTTTCCCGCGCCCACCGCTAGCTATTTTTTGTCCAACTATAAAGTTTGTTGAAAAAGGACTGTTGCCTGTGGCTTCTAAGTCGCCAATGCCGGCGAGCATCAATGCCGTGTCTGATTTTCCGCCAAGTCTTTTGAGAATAGCTTCCATCTCCAATACGGCCACATTCATAAAAACTCCTTTGGCGTTAGAGCCAAGCCCTAGACCGTCTATGATGCCCAAGCCAAGCGCGTAGATATTTTTTAAAACTCCAGCAATTGATACGCCCTTAATGTCTGGGGAATGTTCTACGTGGAGATTAGTGCCATTTAGCAGGGCCTCCAGTTTTTCAAAATTATTCTTCGTTGAACCAGTTGTTACTTTTGTTGATAATCCCTTGTTAATTTCTTCAGCTAACATAGGCCCAGCCATAATAGCAATTCGGTTTTTACCGAAACGTTTTCGCAAGATTTCACTACTAAATTTATTAGTTTCTTTTTCTATGCCCTTAGTCAAAGACACTACCAGCACATCTCTTTTTAGATAGGGCTTAATGTCATAAGTTACCTGCATGATTGCAGGGGAGGGTACGCACAAGAAAATATATTGAGCCCCTTTAACTAGTTCGTCTATATCTTTGCTTGAAGATAGGCGTGGGTTCTTGTCCCAAAATTTTATTTCAACTCCCTTTTTTTGTTTTAAGACACTAGAGAGAGCTTTTCCCATTTCCCCAGCGCCGATTATAAGAATTTTGTGTTTCATCCACTTTATTGTAGCAAAAAGATGGTAAAATATGAGCAATGCTAGGATCTGCTATTACGGCGCTCCTTTTTGTAGGGTTTATGATAGCCGGCGTTTATGTGACAAACGTGCGCGATATTGACGCCCCCGAAAGACAAAACCCCTCGATTAATGAGGGTTTTTTTGCAGATTTGAATTCGCTGGCAGGGTCTAACGAAAGCGTAGAAGGGGATTCTGACAGCAGTAAAGCTGTTCCTGAAAGCTTCTTAGATCGTCTTAGGAAAAAACAAGGAGAAGAACAGGCGGTTAAACCATCTTCCGTATTTAAGGGCTCTCCTGCGCCCGCTCAGCCCAGTACGCTTTTCCCTAAGGCTCAGGTCAACACTCAAACTCAGACGAACACACAGGCGGGCGTCGAAGGTACGCAAGATCAGGTCGACACAAACGCAGGATCTACATCTTTAACAACACCAGATGCCTGTAATAATTTACCCGGTGTTCAGGCCACGATTCCAGTAGGCAAAATTAGCAATGGGATTGGCGGATGTATTTCTCCAGCGCCAGAAGATGTTTATGAGGTTCCTTCTTGGTGGGATGACTTTTTAAGCGAAGACGACGATTTAGATTTTTTAGGAGACGATGACGATATATAGCAGTTAAAAAGGTCGATTATGAAGAATGAAATTAAAAAAAATTCAAATGAAAAATAAATGGATTTGGTTGGTAGTAGTGGTGGTACTCGCGGGAATAGGGTATTGGTATTACATGAGTCAACAGCCCTTGGCTGGAGAAATACAGGAGTTAAACCAATCGGGCGATGAGCTTGATCAAGATTTGAACGACATCGACTCCTTAGACGCTGAAGTGGGTGGAAATTTGGAACTTGAAATACCAGAAGTCCCTGAATAACAAGGTCGTAAAAATTAAGAATTAAAACAATGAAAAAAACAATTGTGTTAGGGATGGCGGTTGCAATGTTGTTCGCCACAAGCCCAGTAGTTTTTGCGCAAGACCAAGGATCGGATCCATGGACTAGATTTAGAATTGTCATAAAAGACCTAAACGACAGACACGGCAGTCTGTACCAAGACACGTACGTCCCTGTAAAAACTGCAGCCCAAGAAGCACAAAAGGCTTTTCAGAAAGATAAAAGTGCGGAAAATAGACTGGCTTTGGCAAAGGCAATCTATAACCAGATAGACGTGCTTCTAGACGTAACGAAGAGTCGATTGGAGATAGCAAAGTCCTTTGCAGAAAATATTCCAGCTAAAGAAGTAGATTGGTTGGAGGGTTATCAACCAGCGCTTGAGGTTAATCGAATAGATAACGCCATTAGTTTGGTTGCAAGTTTTGAAGAAGAGCTTGTTAGAATCGGTCTTCCTAGTGGTTCGGGCAACACCGGCCCAGTTCATGATCAGGATATAAATCCTAATAACCCAAATTCTTTGGCCCCCACCGACTTACAAGGGCTAAGAACTCTACGAACCGAAATCGTTAATTTTAGAACGATTGAAATGTTGCCCATCTTGGGGCAACTCAGGTCTGACAGAGTTCAGGCCGGAGTATTAAAAGTAGAGTTTGTACAGGAGGGCATCTGGAGGTTCATTAAAGCGAACTTGAGTAGCATTTTGAGCGAAACTGAATTAGCCATTGATGACGTTACCGAGTTATCCGTAGCTAGGAATCTTCCGGTGAATAGTACTTGGGGAAAATTAAGAGATGCCGTAATTCTTCTTAAGGAGGCAGATGCTGGTAGAAAAGAAGCCCTAGCTTTGTTTAATTCCATAGGTGGATTTACCGGTGGTCCAATAACGTCCGAAGTTAGAGCTGCTGAAAGAGGCAAATTTACTAGTGGTAGAGATATCATTAGAGATAAAGTTGCTCCAACCCTTGTTTCTGCCAGGAAACTTACATACGAAGTCATGAGGGTTATCCAGAACTATGGACGCATGTGTACGGCTGATTACACCCCAGTATGTGGAGAGGTTGAGGTACAGTGCATAACAGCACCCTGTAATCCAGTCCAGCAAACATTTAGTAATAAATGTGAACTAGAAAAAGCTGGAGCGAAATTCCTTCGCGAAGGGGAATGTATGCTGACTCCCGAGCCCGTACCTAATCCTGTAATGGTAAATTAGAATCCTAAGGATTAAGCGACATTCAAAACCCCGCTCCCTAAATCAGTTTACTGATCGGGCGAACTAAGAAGACCGGCTTAAAAGCCGATCTTTTTAGTTTTAGCCACGCGGGGTTTTTGTGTTGACGGGCTCCCAATAATCTGTCAGTTTAAACGGACGTACCTCAAGAAAGGGGGTGAGAAAAAATGGCAGAGAAAATCTGCTTTAGCGAAAGAGGATCTTTCGTTCAGCATTGCTGGGATTTGCGCATTCCGGACTTGAAAATTCCGGACTGGGAATGTTTCTGGTGGATATGTTCTATGTGCGAGATGTTGCCCGACGCTGAGACGTGGGGCTACCTAAAGGCGCACAATGACACCATCTGCTGTAGACCCGAAGAGCAGACGGCAAAGAGCAGGTTCCTCAATGCACGCAATTACGAAAACTCGTAAGTGGGGGCTCGAGTATAAATAGCCCCCAGTATTTCATCCCAACTTTTGTTGGTTTTTTATTTTTAGGAGAAGAAGAATAGATATTTTGGTATAATCTAAAAGCGATGTTGAAAGTTATATGGTCTTTTGTAGTTGTCTTAGCGGTCTCTCCG
>JAHJZF010000027.1 GCA_018826645.1 Patescibacteria group bacterium
CCACCAACGAATCCATCTACAAATCCATAGAGGCCGCCAACAATTACTCCTAGCCAACTAATATCATATCCTGGATAAATACCTCCAAAGACAAGCAACATCTCTCCTGCATATCCACCAAAAAGAGGAATCAAATTAAGGATAGTCATCAACGCCATCAAACCTCCCCAGATGACACCGCAGGCCATACCAAATGTTTTTGAATCTAATCTCATGTTGTAGTCATATAATCACGACCTTTATTAATTTATTATACCCCACTTCGCATGGAGCTACGCGGGGCAGGCCAGATGTCCTGAAATGCAAAAATCCACACCTTAAGTGTGGATTAAAATCTGTGAGTGCTGAGCGCGCCAATTTGCGCTCAGCACTCACAGACATCTTCAGCCATCTCCCCGATTCGACATCCCGAGAACCAACTGGCGATGAATGGCGTCGCCGACAGACGTAGTGAACCTCATCCGTTCACAGATCTGACCCCAAACGAACCTGTCTGCAAAATGCAGAACTTCGAAGACGACTTCCTCGAGATGAGGACCGTACTCCGTATCGATACCAAGTGCCCGCAGAGGCTCCTTGGCATGAGTCTCAAGCCATGCCATGCCGACGATACTGCACGCCGGCCAATTGATGACAACGGCCAAGCCATCGCCATAGAAACCCAGTCGATGACCAAGCCTCATCTGTTGAACATGTTTTGTCAGCTCACCATCAGAGGTGTTCTGAATATCGGGGCAACACAAATACCTCTCGATACTCACGTCACACCCTCCACTCCAAACGTCAAAGACGAACGGTGGAGTCTCTCTCGTCATGTTCTCAACCCGCCTTTCCGGGAACTTCTGTCCCCTTTCCGTATCCAAAAATCAAAGAACCCCTTCTAGGGTCTTAAATTAACAACAAAATAGGGCTAAGGTCAAATACGCCAAGCCTATGCGTCTAAATAACGATTAACGGCAATTATACTCGAGATTATGCCTATACCAACGCTGATGGCGATTTGTGATAGATAAAGCAATATAAAATGACTGCTAAACCAAACCACTAAATCAAAATCTGGCACAAAAAGGACCACATAAGGAGCTATCATATAGACAATCGGAATACTAGCTATCATCACAATGGTGGCGGTTAAGAATCCATAAATTACGCCCAAGCCCATAAAGGGTCCTCGAATAAAGATATTTGAAGCACCCACCCAACGCATGATGGATATTTCATCACGATTTGAATAAATACCTAGAAGGACAGTGTTGAAAACCACCAGCACCGCGACAATTGCCAAAAAGAGCGCCAATATAATACCCACCACTTCGCTTGCAGTAATGATAGCGGTCAATCTGTCGATAATGGCTTTGTTGTCTTCGTTATAGCTCACCTCATCTACAAGATGCTCTGGAACAAGATTGTTTAGATAGGCGGCAACCACGGGCAACTGCTCTGTTTCTTTAGTTTTAATGTTTAAAGAAGCAGAAAGCGGATTCTCGTCTAATTCGTCTAGTGCCTGTGTGATAGTCTCGTCTGAAGTATGCCTTGCCCTAAAGAGCTCGAGAGCTTCGGCTCTGGAGATATATTCTACCTCTTTAACTACATCTAAACCTTCTACGTCTGCTTTAACGGCTAGAATTTCATCTTCTGGAGCATCTACGGCGAAGAATAAACTAACGTCTATTTTATCTTTAATAGACTGAAGGGCGCTATCTCCAATAGCGCCAAAAATGAATATTCCTTGGAAAACCATTAGCACTAGAAGAATCACCACCATCGTAGCAAAAGAGAGAAGTTTCTGACGCCAGAAACTCTGGAAAGAATATTTTATTAAACGGTAGATGTTGGTGAACATAAGAATATCTAAGCAAGCATATATTTACCCTTGGCGACATCTCTTATGATGTGTCCTCCGTCTAGCTGAATAACTCTTCTGTTCAACTTGTTAACCACATCCTTATTATGCGTGGTTAGAATAACCGTAGTACCTAAATCATTAATCTGCTCAAGAACCTTAATGACGTCTGCTGTGTTTAAAGGGTCGAGGTTGCCAGTAGGTTCATCCGCCACAATTAAGTGCGGATGATTAACCATCGCTCTGGCCATCGCCACTCTCTGCGCTTCTCCTCCAGATAACTCATGCGGAAAATTATCTGCCTTGTCTGATAGTCCAACTAAATCTAAAGATTCGCGCACCATATCATCTATATCGCGCTCCGGAACCCCAGCCACCTCTAGAGCAAAAGCCACATTCTCATAAGAACTCTTTCTTGGAAGAAGACGATAGTTTTGAAAAATAGTACCTATACTACGACGCACTCTCGGCAAGTCTCTTGGGTGCATTGTACTTACCTCGTCATCTCCAAAAAGAACCCTACCAGTGGTGGGCCTCTCTTCTCCAATCAGCAATCGAATGATAGTAGATTTACCCGCACCAGAACGTCCCACAATAGAAACAAATTCTTTGGGCTTTATCTCAAAGTTAATATCCTCAAGAGCAGTATACCGTCCATCATCGTACTGCTTAGAAACGTTTTCAAAAGTTATCATTTTCCCCGTGATTTTTTTGTGTGTTTAAATCAATCTGAATAAGTAGACTAATTTTAGTATAGATATCGAACTTTGTCAGGATTAATAGGAAAACTATTGAGACAACTTAATCTCTGCCTGAATAAAATCCTCCAGATAACCATCCAAAACTTCTTCAACTTTAGAAGTTTCTACTTCCGTGCGATGATCTTTAACCATCTTATAAGGGTGCAGAACATAAGAACGAATCTGGCTCCCCCACTCGGGCTTTTCTTTCGTTTTCAAATCAGCAAGCTCTTTGGCCTGCCTCTCTTCCATTAAACGGATAAGCTTCGCCTTGAGTAACTTAACCGCCATTTCACGATTCTGTGCCTGAGATCTCTCCGAATCAGACCCCGCCGAAACACCCGTCGGAACATGAACCACTCTGACAGAAGTCTCAACCTTGTTAACGTTCTGTCCACCCGGACCACCTGCTCGCGAAAATTCTAATCTTATGTCGCCTTCTGGAATTTGAAGTTTTTCAGAATCTTCACGAAGTAATTCCGGTAAAATCTCTACTAGAGCGAAGGATGTATGGCGAAGCTTCTTGGAATCATAAGGAGAGATTCTCACTAATCTGTGAACCCCAGATTCATTCTTAAGAAAACCATAGGCATAAGAACCCTTGATTATAATGGCGTTATCGGCAACTGAATGCACTTTCCAACCACGAATATCGGCATATTTTTTATACATCTCCAAAAGCATGCTCGCCCAATCACTAGCGTCGTCTCCACCAGCGCCAGCAAAAACTGAGACAACAGCATTTAGGGTGTCGTATCTACCAGAAAGAAAAATCTTTTCCTCCAACTTCTTGATATCCTCTTCTGAGACAATGCTATCGAAACCGGAGATAATCTCTTTGAGAATACCAGCCTCTTTTGTTTTCTCTTCTGCTAGGGCTCTCTCGTTTTTCCACAAGTCGGGTTCCCCTATTTCCGCGTCTAACAGCTGAAGCTTGATGCGTTTCTCTTCTATCTTAAGACGCTCACCTAATTGGCGAACGGATTCTTCTAGGCTCATTTCATTTTTCCCATCCATATATCGTGAATAAACCTTAACAAACCTTAAATTGAAATGGAATATTGGTTAGTAAAATGTATGCCGACTTCTCCATAAATTAAACTGCTCCCGGCGTGAGTTCTCACGCCGGGAGCAAGGATCGATTCTTTCGACTACTTCCGAACGGCAACGAAGCGAGTGCTGTCTGCCCAATCATCCATGGTCGAATGAAGAAGCAAACGTCGCCCTCCTCTTTCTCCGCCGAGATAGGGGGCGAAGATGAGTCCCCAATTTGCCCAAGATGAACCGAGAGCAATCAATGGAGCCTCGAGCTGAAGGCGTGGCTTCTCTTCACTCAACGCCAACAGTTCGAGCAGTTCTGCGGGACGATATCCATGTCTGGACAGGCTTTCCAGAACCTCGCCTGTCGTCAGAACTTCGCCGAAGACGATGACCCCAATCGTCACGTTCCGACGTCCACTCTGATTGGTCGAGAAATGTCGAGCATTGATTCCTTCCGCGACCCAGTCGTAGCAACCAGCGCGGATAGCCTCATCGATGCCTCGCCCGTAATCGATAATCGCGGACACGCTGTAAAGGACTCTCATAGAACCTCCTTCTAAGGGTACAACCAAAGTCTTATACCAGATATTTTAGATTGTGTCTAGCTTGAGCCACCTCCGAGAATCGAACTCGGGACCTCTACTTTACGGGAGTAGCGCTCTAACCAGCTGAGCTAAGGTGGCGAGGAAAACTGTTCCCGGTTCGTTTAAATTCTGAGGCATTTAACTACGAACCGCAACCCGCCTAAGGCGGGAGCTTTTGTAATTTTATCCAGGTGGCAAGCACAAATTATCTTACATTCCGACTAGTCCTTTCACAAGATAACCCATACCATACGCAATTGAAGCTGCGGCGCCTCCAACCAGAAGCATTTCAAGCCCATGTCCGAACCAATGCTTGCCGGTTATAAGCGTACGCAGTGAACCGACTGTAAAAAGTGCCGACATCGTACAAATGATTGACCAAATGAACGGACTCTCCTTAGCAAAAATGTAA
>JAHJZF010000028.1 GCA_018826645.1 Patescibacteria group bacterium
CCTGATATTTCTTCCCCCGAAAGAAGATATGCACCAGCGGCTACAGCAATCGCCGGTTCATTCTCATTACTAACAGATGAGTCTCCTCCAGACGAGGAGCTTTCTCCCACAAGTTTGGCCTCAAACACGGGCAGAGTTTCTAGCGCTTCGTTTAAGCTTTTGTTCTCAGAAACTAAAACAGGCTCATCTCCAAAATATCGTAAGCCAATAGATGTCCCGATGAGGAGAACAAGAAGTATGCTAATTATCGTTATTGGCTTGTCCATTTTCTTCAAAAAAAGATTCTACGACGCTTTTATATTCTTCGTACTTGGGTAAATCGTTTTGAGAGGAAATGCCTACGTGATTCAAAAAATCAAAAGTTGGTTGATACACATAAGCATTTAATCGCTTCGGGTCAGATTTACGCTCTACAAGCCCTCGTACCATTAGGCTTCTTAAGATAAAAGAAGAGTTCACTCCTCTAATGTGCTCTATAAGAGCTCGCGTGCAGGGGCCTAGATATGCAATTATCGAAAGCGTTTCTAAGCTTGCTGGTGTAAGTTTTGTATCGAGTTCTTCTTTGGTTAATTTTTCAAGGAGAGAAGATAGATCTGGAGAAGTTGAGAGTTGAACTTTTTCGTCGTGTAATAGAAGATAAAGTCCCCTCTCGGCGCTATTTAAATTCTCGCCAAAATTTTTGAGCGCGTTTTCTATTTTCTTTTCATCGACTTTAATCGTATCTGCCAATTTTTTAATAGACATAGGTTCTCCATGTATAAAAAGCAAGGCTTCAATTTTAGCCTCTAGTGTTTTCTCTTCTTTATCCATTAGTGATTGAAATAGTTATTTCTCCAAAAGTTTCACCCTGCACTACATTCACATGATTATCCTTCAAAAGATGTAGGAGCGCCAGAAACATCACCACCACCTCCGGTCTTTCGCTTTTATTGCTTAAGTCTTTAAAGCTTGTTTGAACTATCGAACTAATCCTTGTCATCAATTCTCCTATCTTCTCTTCCAAATTAATAATTCTAACTTCTTCTGTCTCAAGCTTCTTAAGCTCTTCAACTACTTGCACGAGCTGTTTGAAGTTATTTTCAAGCTGACTTGGGATTATTTTTTCGGTTAAATAGAATCCGTTTGGAACGGTTGCCAAAAAAGGTCTTGCAAAAGATTGTTTTTGATTCCAAAGCAATTGAATTTCGTCTTCAACTTGTCGAAATTCTTTATAAAGTTTTAATCTTTTCTCAAGTTCGGCAATGTCTGCCTCCTCTTCTTGGGTGAGTTCTAGGTTTGGTAAAAGAGCATACGATTTAATCAAGATTAGCCTTGCTCCAATTACTACAAAATTTGCTAACTCTTTATGACTTACCTCTTCTAGTTTTTCTAGATAAATTAAAAAGTCAGCCGTAACTTCTGCTAGGTTTAATCGAGTAATCTCTAATTTACGTTCGTCTATCAGTTCGAGGAGTTTATCTAAGGGTCCTTTGAAACCTCCTATTTCAAGCTGGTAGCCGATAATCTCTTCCGTATCCATAGTTTATGCAATTGCGTACTTTATTCTAAGGCAACAATACCTATAATGAAAATGTATTAACCATTCAAATGGCATTAGCAATTTATAGAAAATATCGACCCAAACTCCTTGTGGATTTATTGGGTCAGGAACTTATAGTCGAAGTTTTAGGTAATGCTGCCAAGACGGACAAACTAAGTCACGCCTATCTTTTTCATGGGCCCAGGGGTACGGGCAAAACTACTGCCGCTCGCCTTTTAGCAAAGATAGCCAATTGCGAAACGAGGGCCAAGGACGAATCTTTTAGAAAAACGGGAGAGCCCTGCAATGATTGCAGACCTTGTAATGAGATAGATTCTGGCCATGCCTTGGATGTAGTAGAGCTTGATGCCGCTTCGAATCGTGGCATAGATGAAATGCGCAATATCAAAGAAGGTATTCGCTTAGCTCCTACTTCATATAAATATAAAGTTTTTATTATCGACGAAGCTCACCAGCTCACTAAATTTGCTGCCGATGCTTTGTTAAAAACACTTGAAGAGCCACCTGGTCATGCAATCTTTGTCTTAGCCACTACGGAAGAAGATAAAATTCCGGTAACCATAAGCTCTCGTACTCAACGTTTTCATTTTCGTCGCTTACCTATTCAGGTGATTTTAGAAAAACTTGAAAAGATAGTTAAAGAAGAGGGTATGACTATTGAACCGGAAGCTCTCGAATTAATAGCTACTTCTTCTGAAGGTAGTTTTCGCGATGCAGAATCTCTGCTGGAACAAGTTTTCAGTATGGGCACGGCCATGGATCTTGTATCCGTTGAGAGAATTTTAGGTAAAGTTGGTTTTGTTCGTACAGATGCCCTGACAGGCTATCTACTGGGTGGAGATTTAGAAAAAACATTGGATTATTTGGCAGAGATAAATGAAGCGGGATTTAATTTGGTTCAATTAACGAAAGACTTGATTCATTATCTAAGGCGAATCTTAGCTTACAAGTTTGATAATAAATTAGAGCAATATTATGAACGTGAATTTACTAAGGACGAAGTTGAGGCTATAAAAAATCACGCCGACTCTATTAAAGACGTAGACAAGATGATTAATCTTATAAAATCCCTTATCAAAGGATATTCCCAAATGCGCTATTCCCCTTTCACGTTAGTTCCACTCGAGGTTGCTATTATAGAGAACCTAAAACCTAATTAAATCTAATCGGCATTTCTACTGCCGCATCATTTCGGCGTAAATCGGACGGGTTATCTCTTCTGATAATTAGTGAACCGGTATCGCCGTAAGTGGGTTTTTCGAATTCAAGCGTTCCGGTAAATGGTACGAATTCTTCTGTCATCCAATCCCCTTCTGCCTGTATATACCCCTCGGCTATTATTAAACCATCCCAATCTACAAGCACTACGGGTGCCGTAGCTTCAAAGAACCAATATCCCCTCGCCTCTCCGCTAATTGTAAGTGGAGATGTAATCACGCCACCTGCTTTAGGTAGATTAACAATTATCATATCTTTTGCTTCGTCTGGTACGTAGTATGTTTCCCCTTCTGGCACTATCAGTTTTTCTCCATTATTCTCGGGAGCAATGCTTGTTTTGGTGAAGAAGATTAAATAACCGATTATTCCCAACGTAAAAATGAGAATAAACAATATAAGTGTTTTTTTGTTTTTCATATTTATTGGCCCCTAGTGTCCAGTACCTCCCTGTGGGGAGGCCCAGACAACGCTTCTTAGGCTCTTTTAGTATATCTAAATTAGGCTCCTAGGTCAGGGGTAAAATGCGACAAATGCGACAGTACTAAGGGTATACTATAAATTGACGGTATGGCTATATTGTGGTATATATACAGCAGTATTTTGATATATCTTTGTTAACTCTCTTGGTTTTTAATGTGGGACGAAGAGTTCTTGAGATTCTCGAGGACTGTTCGTCCCACATGTAAAGGAGAAGGACGATGACGCGAATCGCAATGACGATCTCGGATGAACTCGCGATACAGGCCAAGCAAGGTCTTGTGGACTTTGGCACAGTGAAGGATCGCCTCCAGGCGGTTGCCATGATCGCCTTCGGATCAGAGGATGTCCAATGCAACCCGCCAGTGGTCGGCAAGGCTCTCCAGGCGGTACTCGATGAACATGGATATTTCAAGCGGGTTGGGGCATCCACCGTCACGTTGGAGTTCATCCATGTCGAGGAGACGACTCAGGAGGACAACGATCTGGCGGCGATTCTCGCAGTCGCGGTTCTCCGCGACACTCTTCCGAGACTGCTCGTCTTCAGCCCGAATGCTTTCGTCATCAAGAACGGTGACAAGAGCTACGGCTGGGATGAGGCTCAAGGCCTCGACGAGGGTGAAGCTGGCGACAGAACCGTCGCCGTCGTTGCTCAAGTGGCTGCTTTCGTTCAACGCAGACTCACCCACAAGGAGGCTAAGGAGGTGATCCTCCAGATCCTCGCAAATCCTGATGGTGATGATCCTGCTCCCGGGTAGCAATTCACGGATCAGACCAAGAGAGTGGAGCCCCTGCCTTGTGCCGGGGCTCGCTCTTTTCTAGATATACTATTTACTCTCTACAACTTTTAAATACTCAAGGATTTTGTAGTTTTCCAATACTTCTGTGGTCACTCGATAAACCCCACTTCTGCTGCCGGACAGGGACTCGAACCCCGGTTTTCTGTTCCAGAAACAGACGTCCTACCACTAGACGATCCGGCAATACTAAATGCCACTAGATTTACCCGCCACTGGCGGGCGATCCGGCAATCTAGATTAGTTTATACTTCCCCACTCTAATATTCAAAATGTAAGGCGCCCCAGAACTCATTGAGTCTGGGGCGCGGTGGATTGTTCTCTACGACAGATTCTCCTTTGGCCACAAATACTCCCCATACTTGACGAAGTATACGAGGCCCGAGAGGAGAGTGAAGAAGATGGCGACTCCCATCACTACTCCACCCGGAGAATGCCAACCAGTGGCACTTTCGAAAGGCCAGGGGTTGATGATGAGATAGATCGCAACGGACTGGAAGCCCATTTTGATTTTGCCGAGCCAGAAGGCTCCGGGGAGGTCGTCCCCCACTTTCCCCTTCAGAACGACTACCAAGAATTCCCGACCGATGATGATGAAGGCGGGCCAGGCCCAAATCGGGTCTTTCGCCGTCAGAGCAATCATCATTCCGGCAATCAGGAATTTGTCAGCAGTCGTATCCAGCATTTTGCCGAACTGGGTCACCGAGTGAGTTGCTCGGGCTATGAGTCCATCGAAGCCGTCTGTAGCGACCACGACTGCGAACAGCAGACCTACCCAAAGTTCGTTGTTCCAGTAGAGGACGAGCGCCATGACCGCAGGGGTCAAGACAATTCGTGCATAACCCAAGAGATTGGGCAGTCTCTTCATTAGCCCGCCCTCCTTTCTTCTTCTTGTCGAGTTGTACAGGCTTCTTAGAGCATTAAAAATAACATCCTAAAAAGCCTGCACAAGATATATAAAAGTACGTCGGAATGTTGCTATAAATATTCATAATTGTCAATTTAGGCTCCGCCGGAGGCGGACTGCTATCTATGGTTAGCTAGTTGCTAGATAGATAGGGAGATAAGAAAAACCCCCTTGCGGGGGCCTTTCTTAAAGTCCACCGAAAGACGGATCCTTCAGTAGACAAATGCATTGTAGAATACGTGCCGATATTTGTCAACCCCGTTAGAGATAGGACGCTTTGAGCGTCCGACAGTTGTTCTGAGGGCAACTTAGCTCTAACGGGGTCAACCCAGAGATAGGACGCTTTGAGCGTCCGACAGTTGTTCTGAGGGCAACTTAGCTCTAACGGGGTCAACCCAGAGATAGGACGCTTTGAGCGTCCGACAGTTGTTCTGAGGGCAACTTAG
>JAHJZF010000029.1 GCA_018826645.1 Patescibacteria group bacterium
AAGCCAACTATCTTTCGCGTCGTTAGAATGAATTTGCGTCTATCCCAATCGTTTTTGACTCCTAGTCCTAAAAGGATTAAACCTCTTTTTGGACTAGACGGAAGAAAGAGCAGTCGATAGTTCTCCTTTTCATATTCAACAGATTTAGCAACCTCTTTAACGTACTCGCGATCAGTCTTCTCTAATTGTTTATAAAAAGGGTGATTATCTAAGTCTTTTGACGCAAAGAGAGCTAAGACAGGACTCGTCTCTTCAGAGGTTTTAGTTTTCAAGACTATATCCATAAGAGGCCTAATCTTTTACGGCTTTCTTCGAAAGAGTCTTAATGCATTGAGTACAGGCTAGAACTCTTTTGCCAGCCTCATTAAGAGATTTCTGTAAGTTTGGATATTTTCTTTGTTGTGGCGTTGGGTTGTAGTGGCCTCGGAGCTTGTTTCTCTTCCCGGCCATTTTGGAACCCTTACCGCATATCTCGCATTCTCTCATGGTGTGGTATAACTTATATTACTAGCAGTGTAATGGATAACATACTAACAATCATATTTCAACCAAAGGTTTTCGGGATAATCGTCCTTATTCTCTCTGTGGTTGTTCATGAAGTGGCTCATGGAGTAGTTGCTTTAAAGCTTGGCGACGAGACGGCTAAGAATGCAGGACGACTTACTCTGAACCCAATACCACACCTTGATCCAATTGGATCTATAATATTGCCCCTCTTTTTGATTGCCGCCAATTCATCATTTTTAATTGGCTG
This sequence comes from Patescibacteria group bacterium, assembly GCA_018826645.1. GTDB lineage: Bacteria > Patescibacteriota > Minisyncoccia > UBA6257 > Colwellbacteraceae > 1-14-0-10-42-22. Next base: position 755 of record JAHJZF010000029.1, read on the forward strand.
GGCAAAGCCAGTACCGTACAATCCACTTAATTTACATAAGGATTATAAATATGGACCTCTGAAGGTTGCCTTGGCTGGTCCGGCGACAAACCTAGGATTAGCCGTGATTATGGGATTAGTTATTAGATTTTTCGGAACCCTCTTAGGACCCATAGCGGTGATGCTTCTATATCAGATAGTATTTATTAACGTGTTGTTGGCCGTCTTCAACCTTATGCCTATTCCGCCTTTGGATGGCTCTAAAATACTGACCCTTTTTCTTCCGCCGAAATATTCATACCTTTTACAGGGCATAGGGGTGGGCGGAATATTTTTTGTCTTTCTATTCCTAGTACTTTTTTCAGGAGTCATCTTTGGCCTCTCTAGCCTCGTAACGTCTATCATTGTCGGTCCAATTTTCTAATCTTTTGATTGACAGTGAATAGGATTAAACTTATATTTACCCCGTTAGAAATTGAGTTAGCATTTAACTCGACGGTCGCTTACGGCGGCCTGTTTCGAACATGGACAGAGCATTAAATATATGCCGACTATTAATCAATTAATTAGAAAGAGCAGAATAAAAGCGCAAAAGAAAGATAAGACCCCAGCGCTTTCTTTTGGTTTTAATACGAAAAAGAATAAGCCATCTAGATATCCATCACCCTTTAAGAGGGGAGTATGCCTCAAGGTTTTTACCACCACACCTAAGAAACCAAACTCAGCTTTAAGAAAAGTTGCCAGAGTGCGCCTAACTAATGGTCAAGAAGTAACTGCGTATATTGGTGGTGAGGGACATAATTTACAAGAACATTCAGTGGTAATGATTAGGGGAGGCAGAGTTAAAGATTTGCCGGGCGTCAGGTATCACGTCGTGAGAGGAGTATTGGATGCCAGCGGAGTCGATGCTAGAAAACAGAAGCGTTCTAAGTACGGAGCTAAAAAACAAAAAGGAGAATAATGAGAAAACGACAGGCAATAAAGAGGATTCATAAACCAGACGCCATTCACGACAGCGTTGTTGTGGGGCGTTTTGTTAACTATTTAATGAAGGATGGCAAGAAGAGTGTCGCAGAGAAAGTAATGTACGATGCAATGAATATTCTTAAGGAGAAGATAAAAGGAGAAGAGCCTTTGGCGGTCTTTGAGAAAGCTCTTGAAAATGTGACTCCTAAGCAAGAAGTTAAGTCTCGTAGAGTGGGGGGCGCTAATTATCAAATCCCTCAAGATGTTCGACCGGAACGAAGATTCATTCTTGCGAGTCGATGGATAATCCAAGCAGCTAGAAATAAGAGCGGAAAACCAATGGCAGAGAAGTTGGCAGAAGAATTAATAGCTGCCTATAACAACGAAGGAGACGCAATTAAGAAGAAGCAAGACGTCCACCGTATGGCCGAGGCCAATAGGGCCTTCGCTCACTTTGCACGATAGAAATATGGCTAGAAAATACCCTCTTGAAAAAGTAAGGAATATTGGCATCATCGCGCATATCGATGCCGGTAAGACCACCGTTACGGAGAGGATTCTTTTCTATACGGGCATGTCTCACAAGATAGGAGAAGTGCATGAAGGAGAAGCCGTAATGGATTGGATGGAACAAGAAAGAGAAAGAGGAATTACTATTACGTCTGCCGCAACAACCACTTTCTGGATACCAACTTACGAAAAAGGTAATAAAGAAAAAGAATATCGCATCAACATTATTGATACTCCGGGACACATCGATTTCACAGTTGAGGTTAAACGTTCAATGAGGGTTCTTGATGGAGCTGTTGTGGTTTTTGACGGTGTAGCTGGCGTAGAGCCACAATCGGAAACTAATTGGCACTACGCAGATGAATATAAGGTTCCAAGAGTATGTCTTATAAACAAGCTTGACCGAACAGGAGCTAATTTCAACAAGAGCGTGAAGTCGATTGAGGATCGTTTGACGAAAAATGCAGTAGTGATTCAGCTACCCATGGGTTTGGAGGCCGATTTTAAGGGCATTATTGATGTTGTTGGTATGAAAGCTATCGAATTCCATGGCGATAAAGGACAAGAGATGGTTGAGGTTGATATTCCAGAGAACATGAAGGATGAGGCAATAAAGATGAGAGCGAAGCTAATTGAGAAGGTCGCAGAGCACGACGATGTCCTTACGGAAAAATTCTTAAACGGAGAGGAAATATCAGAGAAAGAAATCAAAACAACCCTAAGGAAGGCTGTACTAGAAGTGAAATTGGTGCCAATTCTTTGTGGAACAGCCCTGAAGAACAAGGGAATGCAACCAGTTCTAGACGCTGTTATAGATTATTTGCCATCTCCGATAGATCTCCCTCCAACTATTGGTATTGATCCCAAGACTGGAAAAGAGATTGAAAGAGCTCCAAAAGAAGACGAACCTTTCTCTGCCCTTGCTTTCAAAGTAGCAACAGATCCTTTTGTAGGAACTCTTACATATTTCCGTGTTTATTCTGGAACCCTTCAGAAGGGGAGTTACCTTATGAATGCGACTAAGGGCAAGCAAGAGAGGGTGGGAAGAATCCTGAGGATGCACGCTAATCACAGAGAAGAAGTTGATGATATATACGCAGGAGAAATAGGAGCATTGGTTGGTTTAAAAGATACGACAACCGGAGATACTCTAACCGATCCAAATAATCCTATTATTCTTGAGAAGATTACATTTCCTGAACCTGTTATTGAGCAGAGAATTACGCCAAAGACTAAGGCAGACCAAGAGAAAATGGGAGTTGCTCTTAGAAAACTTTCTGAAGAAGATCCGACATTTAGGGTCAGCACTGACCAAGAGACAGGGGAAACCTTAATTGCTGGTATGGGAGAATTGCATTTAGAAGTCATTATCGATCGTCTTAAGCGTGAATTCAGCGTAGATGCCAGCGTTGGTCAACCACAAGTTTCATATAGAGAGACCGTTACGCAAGAGGCCCAGGCAGAGGGTAAATACATTAGACAATCTGGTGGTCGTGGTCAGTATGGACATGTATATCTCAGGATTAAGCCTTTGGAACGAGGGAGTGGTTTTGAGTTTGTGAACTCTATTAAGGGCGGCACTATTCCTTCTGAATTTATTCCAGCAGTAGAAAAGGGGGTTAAAGAGGCTTTGAGTAAGGGCGTAATCGCTGGCTATACACTTATTGATTTGGAAATTGAGCTATACGATGGCTCGTATCACGAAGTCGATTCGTCCGAGTCTGCATTTAAGATAGCTGGTTCTATTGCTCTTCAGGAAGCGGTCAGGAGAGGGGAGCCGATAATTTTAGAACCGATTATGAAAATTCAGACAACCACACCGATGGAATTCTTTGGCGACGTTACTGGCGACATTGCATCTAAGAGGGGGCGTATAGATTCAATGGAGGATAGAGAAAGTTTGAAAATCATCGAAGCGATGGTCCCTCTTTCCGAAATGTTTGGCTACGCTACAAAATTACGCTCAATGACGCAGGGTAGAGGTTTCTTCAATATGGAATTTGCAGATTATGAACCGCTCCCGAAAAGCCTAGAACAACAGGTGGTCGAAGGGAGGAAATAGAGTTGACACTAGGTCCCGCTCTATATAGAATTCTGAAAGTCGAAAACAAGAATTTCCAAGAAATTAAATCCAAAAATTAAATGGCAGAAAAATTCACACGAGAAAAACCACACGTTAACGTTGGAACCATCGGTCACGTTGACCACGGCAAGACTACGTTGACAGCAGCCATCATGCACGTCCTTCAAATGAAAGGACTTATCAAGAAGGCTTCAAGCGTAGACGAGATTGACAAAGCCCCCGAAGAAAAAGAGAGAGGAATTACCATTGCTCTTTCTCATCAGGAGTATGAATCCGAGAAGAGACATTATGCTCACATCGATGCTCCCGGACACGCCGACTACATTAAGAACATGATTACGGGTGCCGCTCAAATGGACGGCGCCGTACTAGTTGTATCCGCTGCTGACGGCCCTATGCCTCAGACGCGAGAACACATTGTGTTAGCACGCCAAGTGGGAGTGCCTGCGATTGTCGTATTTCTTAACAAGACTGATCAGGTTGATGACAACGACTTGATTGATCTTGTTGAGGCAGAAGTTAGGGAGCTCCTCAATAAATATGAGTACCCAGGCGATGAGATACCCGTAATAAAAGGTAGTGCTCTTAAGGCTCTTGAGGCTACATCACTAGACGATGAAGCAGTTAAGCCGATTCTAGAGTTGGTTAGCTCTCTTGACGAATACATTCCAGAACCCGTAAGAGAGTTAGATAAACCTTTCTTGATGCCGGTTGAGGACGTCTTTACTATCGAGGGTAGAGGAACCGTTGTAACTGGTAGAGTAGAGAGAGGGAAGGTTAAGGTTGGTGAAGACCTAGAGATTGTTGGTCTTCGCCCTACTCAGAAATCGACCATTACCGGCGTTGAGATGTTTAACAAAGAACTTGATGAAGGTTTGGCAGGCGATAATGTAGGCTTGCTTCTACGCGGTCTTAAGAAAGAAGACGTAGAAAGAGGGCAAGTGCTATCTGCTCCTGGAAGCGTTACTCCACACACCGAATTCGAAGCTGAAGTGTTGCTTCTTTCTAAAGAAGAGGGCGGTAGGCACACACCAGTTTTTCCAGGATATAAACCACAGTTTTATATCCGTACTACCGATGTGACCGGAGAAGTTACATTGCCAGAAGGCACTGAAATGGCTATGCCAGGAGACAGCATTAACTTCTCAGTTAAATTAATCTCACCAATAGCCCTAGAAGAAAAACAGAGATTTGCTATCCGTGAGGGTGGTAAGACTGTTGGTGCAGGAGTGGTAATAAAGATTAATAAATAGCACTTCTAAAATAGATGGCCAAACAAGAAGTACCGAGCGACAAATTGAGACTTAGAATAAAGTCCTATGACCATCGTTTGTTAGACAACTCTTGCAAACAGATTATAGAGACTCTCCAACGCCAGAATGCGAATGTTCTAGGTCCCATACCATTGCCGACTAGTTTTAGGCGCTATACTGTCAATCGGTCTAGCTTTGTTCACAAAGATGCAAGAGAGCAGTTCGAGCTTAGGGTACACAAGAGGTTGATAGACATCCCTAATCCGTCTGCTAAAATCATTGAATCTTTAAGTGATTTGAATCTACCTGCAGGGGTAGAAGTCGAGATAAAAGCTGCTTCTTAGGGTCGGGGGAGCGTAATTACAAAACTCCGCCTGCTTAGGCGGAGTTTTGGTTATTTGGCGCTTGTTTTCTAGTAATTCCTGTTGTAATATTAGCTTCGCCTTTTAGGCGTTTTATTTTGTGCTGAGCTAAATTAGCGGCTCTAACTTTTATGGATTACACAGAAGGCAAAAAAATAAAAATGGGGCAAGTTTTTCGAGAGGAAGATATTGTGCCAGTAACGTTTATAGAATTAGCCGACGAAACGGTGGATTTTACTGTTGGTGAAAAATTAAGAATAGTGGGAAAAAGTAAGGGCAGGGGATTCCAAGGAGTGGTTAAAAGACACGGTTTCCATGGTGGTCCCGGATCTCATGGTCAGAAGCACACTCTCCGAGCGGGAGGATCAATTGGCTCTACTGGACCCCAGAGAGTCTTTCCGGGCGTAAAAATGCCTGGCAGAATGGGTGGCACTAAAGTTAATCTCAAGAACGTAGAAGTTGTAGCACACGAAAAAGAGAGGAATTTACTTTTGATAAAAGGAGCTTTGCCGGGAATGAAAGGAAGTGCTGTTAAGATTTATAAAAACCAAAAAGAAAGCTAGAAATATGCAGGCTGATTTATACAATAAAAAGGGTTCCAAAGAAGGCGTTATCGATATATCTGAGCGTGTTTTTAATTGCGAGTGGAACGCCGACCTGGTCCATCAAGCATTAAGGACTCAGACGATAAATAGGAGGCGTCCCTGGGCGCATGCAAAAGATAGGAGCGAAGTACGTGGTGGTGGAAAGAAACCCTGGAGGCAGAAAGGTACCGGTAGGGCTAGGCACGGCTCTATAAGATCTCCTATTTGGAAAGGAGGAGGCGTTACGCATGGCCCAAGCAAAGACAGGGTTTTTACTTTGAAAATAAATAAAAAAATGCGTCAGAAGGCAATGTTCTCTATCCTTTCAAGAAGATTTAAAGATGGCGAAGTTAAAATCGTAGAGAATATGGAGATCGCAGAGCCAAAGACGAAACTTTTAGCAGATGAATTAAAAAACCTTGCACCTACGCAGAATGTTTTGATTGTAACTAGAAGCGAGGATAATAATTTATTCAAAGCAGCCAGCAACCTACCCAAAGTCAGTGTTATAGACGCCCGCTCTTTGAATGTTTATGATTTGTTACGCCACGCAATTGTTTTAATAGAGCGCGGTGTTTTGGCTACTATCGACGAACACTATCATGCAAACAAGTAAATTACTTATATTAAAACCCCTTATTAGCGAGAAGGGAACAGAGTTGGCGAACATAGATAAATATGCCTTCTTGGTGCATTCAGCATCTAATAAAAAGCAGATTAAAGAAGTTCTTGAGTCAATCTATAAAGTTGACGTAGTTAAGGTGAACATTATTAGAAATCGAAATAAAGGAGAGAGTTATAAAAAAGCAATTATAACCCTTAAAAAAGGACAAACGATAGATGTAGGCCCTCACTAGATTTATGAAAAAGTATAAACCATACACACCATCTAGAAGACAAATGACCGTAGTTGAATACGACGGTTTAAGTAAGGATCGACCAATGAAGTCCTCGACTGTTAAAATTAAGCAAAGGGCTGGACGCAACAATTTGGGTCGCATTACTGTCAGGCATAAGGGAAGTGGCGCTAAGAGACTTTACCGTTTAGTTGATTTTAATCAGGATAAGTTAGATATTCAGGGTAGAGTAGAGGCTCTGGAATACGATCCATATAGAAGCGCCTTTATTACAAGAGTGGTTTATGTTGACGGCGAAAGACGCTATCATCTAGCGCACGCCGAATCTAAAGTAGGCGACAAGATAATCACTTCAGAAAAAGCCCCTCTTAAGAACGGCAACAGGCTACCTATTAGTAAAATCCCTGTTGGCTATCAGGTCCACAATATCGAGACGATGCCTGGACAAGGAGGTAAGATTATACGTAGCGCCGGATCGTCAGCTCAGGTATTAGCTCACGACAGCAAGTACGCTCAGTTAAAAATGCCATCAGGAGAGGTGCGTAAAATTCTTGCTAAGAACCTTGCTACTCTTGGACAAGTTTCGAATCAAGAGCATTCCCTCACGGTTATTGGAAAAGCTGGCAGAAAAAGATTAATGGGCATAAGACCTACTGTTAGGGGGGCTGCTATGAATGCCGTTGACCACAAGTACGGTGGTGGCGAAGGCAGACAGCCTCGTGGAACTAAGAGACCTAAAGATATTTGGGGCAATGTAATTGGAGGACCTAAGACTAGGAAAAAGACAAAGTGGTCTAATAAATTAATAATTAAAAGAAGGGTAAGTAGAAGAAATAAAAAATAAACTATGTCTAGAAGCTCTAAAAAAGGACCATTCGTAGATCCAAAGCTATTAAAGAAGATTGCGGGTGTTCAAGCTGGAAGCAAAACCGTTATTAAAACTTGGTCCAGATCTTCTTCTATATCTCCGGAAATGGTTGGTTATACTTTCGGAGTACACAATGGGAGAGACTTTATAGAGGTTCCAATTTCGGAAGATATGGTTGGACACAAGCTAGGAGAATTTGCTTCTACGCGTAAATTCTCTAGACATGGCGGAAAGATTCAGAAAGAGATTGAGTTGAAAGCAAAGAATACTTAGATAGAATCATGGCTATTATCACAGACACAACAAAGATAAGTAAGGCGAGTATTAAGAATTTAAACATTTCCCCAAGGAAGGTGAGGTTAGTGGCGGACCTTATCCGAGGCCAATCCGTTAACGAGGCTCTGGCTCAATTACAAATGATTGGCAAGAGGAGTAGTGAGCCAATGACTAAATTAATAAAATCAGCAACATTTAATGCAAGAGAAAGGGGGCTCGACGTAAACAAGCTTTTAATAGATACCATTACAGTTGATAAGGGGAGGGTTCTTAAAAGAGGACTTTCTAGGGGGCGAGGAAGAGTGACCCCCCTTGAGAAGAAGCAAAGCCATATTAACCTTACGTTAAGAGAAGACGCGAGTGTCAAATCGCCGAAATTTGTTTTTCATGAAAAACCTAAAAAGGTTAAGGCCGAGAAACGTGCTCCTAAAGAAGATAAACCTAAATATGAAAAAGGAGATGAAAGTTCTAAGAAAGAACGTAAAAAGTCGGGCTTTGTTAATAAATTCTTTCAAAGAAAATCTGTATAGAATATGGCTAGAAAAATACATCCAACATCCTATAGGTTAGGCATCAATAAAGACTGGGAATCAAGATGGATGCCTCAGGGGGGTAATTATCCTAAATATCTTCAGGAAGATGAAGTAATTAGGAAAATTATTAATGAGAAAATCGGCAAAGCCGGCATTGACCGCGTTGAGATAGAGCGCACCCACAACCAACACAAGATAACTATTCGATCAGCTCGTCCAGGTATTGTCATTGGAAGAGGAGGAAAAGGTATCGAAGAATTAAGCAAAGCTATTCAGAAAGAGATAGGTAGCGAAACCCCTCTTAATTTAAACGTAGAAGAGGTCAAGAGGACGGAAGTTTCAGCCTCAGTTATGGCACAGAACATAGCTTGGGATATAGAGAGGCGTATGCGTTACCGTAGAGTTATGAAGAGGCACATAGATATCGCTTCCCAGAATAGAGATATTCAAGGAGTTAAAATCAAACTCGCAGGACGTTTAAATGGTGCAGAGATTGCAAGATCCGAACAGATGTTGAAAGGCAAGCTTCCATTAACGACCATTAGGGCGAATATAGATTACGGAGAGACCACGGCTGTTACAACCTATGGAGCCATAGGAATCAAGGTCTGGTTATATAAGGGTGAAATATTTGATAAGAAATAAACACTGCCATGTTATTACAACCCAAAAAAGTTAAACACAGAAAGTGGCACAAGGGTCGCTCTAGAAAACGCCAAATGGAAACGCGAGGTACAAAGTTGAGTTTTGGTAATTATGGACTTCAGGCGCTTGGTAGTGCGTGGTTAAATTCTAGGCAGATAGAAGCTGGCCGAAGAGCCATTACTCACTATCTTAAACGTGAAGGTAAGGTATGGATTCGAGTTTTTCCAGATAAGCCAGTTACTCAAAAGGCGGCAGAAGTTGGTATGGGTAAGGGTAAGGGATCCGTTGACCATTATGTATTTCCAGTCCGACCCGGAAGAGTTATCTATGAGATAGGTGGTGTTGGAGAGGAAAAGGCGCGAGGAGCATTAAGAAGGGCTAGTCATAAAATGCCATTTAAGACCAGGCTTCTATTAAAGGATTAGATTATGAAAAAAAACGAAATTAAAAAATTAAGCAGTAAAACGATGACAGACCTTAGAAAGGCCTTAATTGAAGCCAAGGAGGAGCTAAGAACGTTAAGGTTTGATCTTTCTGCGGGCAAAGTAAAGAACATTCAGAAAGCTAGAGAAATCAAAAAGAAAATTGCTCGCATACTTACTTTTATAAAGATACAAGAAGAAGATAGTAAAAAATAAACATGGAAAAAGAAATTAAAAGGAGGAGATTAAAAGGCGTCGTAACGTCTGACAAGATGGAAAAGACCGTAGTAGTTACCGTAACCACAAGTAAAAAGCATTCAAAATATTTGAAATATTTTAATAAAAGTTCAAAATTCAAAGCCCACGACGAAGATAACCAATATAAAGTTGGCGACGAAGTAGTGATAGAAGAGGGTCGACCAATCTCTAAAGATAAAAGATGGACAGTTATTGGTTTAGTGGAGAAAAAAAATAACTCGCAATGATACAAGAAGGCACAATTTTAAAGGTAGCAGACAACTCGGGCGCAAAAATATTGCGTTGTTTTAGGGTGCTTGGAGGGACTCGTAAACGATATGCCCGTGTGGGAGATATTATCGTTGCTTCAGTTAGGGTGGCTGAACCACGCAAACAGATAAAGAAAAAAGATATAGTAAGGGCCGTCATCGTTAGGACAAGGGCTTCTATTAGGAGAAAGGATGGAACCTATGTTAGGTTCGATGAGAATGCAGCCGTTGTTATAGATAAAGAGAAGAAAGATCCTAGGGGTACCAGAATTTTTGGACCCATACCTCGGGAGTTAAAAGAGAAAGGATTCGACAGGATTGCATCAACAGCTCAAGAAGTTGTATAAACATATGTCTAAAGTAAAGATCAAAATTCAAAAAGGAGATAAGGTATTACTTCTTAAAGGTAAAGATAGAGGTAAGTCTGGCAAAGTTTTAAAAGTGATTCCAGAAAAATCTAGATTAGTAGTGGATGGTCTTAATTTGCTTAAGAAGACTGTAAGAGCCAAACGTGGAGGAGAAAAAGGACAATTAGTTGATATGCCATCTCCGATGAGAATAGAAAATGTTCAATTAATTTGTCCATCTTGTAATAAGGCAACTCGAATAGGCTTTCGTATCAAGGGCGATAAGAAAGAGAAGTATTGTAAAAAATGCGAAGCAAAAATTTAGAAAAAATAATTGTAGCTACTGGAGTAGGAAAGCTAAGGCAGAATAGTCAGTTCGATTCGACTATTCTTCCTGAGATGACTAAGGACCTAGCTGCTATTACTGGTCAAAAACCTGTTTCTCGTCCTGCTCGAAAATCGATAGCCGGTTTTAAGCTGAGAGAAGGGAACTTAGTTGGATTGAAGATTACCCTTAGAGGGAAAAGAATGCGTGATTTTTTGAATCGTTTAGTTAATGTGGTTCTTCCTAGAGTTAGAGATTTTAGAGGTATCGATCCGAAGCAAATTGATAGAGAGGGTAATTTGACAATAGGCTTTAGAGACCATAATGTTTTCCCAGAAATTTCTCCCGAAGACACAAAGCACGATTTTGGTTTGCAAGTTACCTTGGTCTCTAGCGTGAAAGACGCGGGGGAAGCTTATGATTTCTATAAAGAATTAGGGGTGCCGTTAATGGATAAAAAATAAAGATATGGCAAGAAAAGCAATGATAGTTAAGGCAGGCAGAAAACCGAAGTTTATGACGCGGATTATTAGGCGTTGTTTCAGATGCGGTAGAAAGCGTGGCTATATGCGTGATTTTAACCTTTGTAGAATATGTTTCAGAGAGCTTGCTGGTAGGGGTCGAATCCCTGGAGTTAAGAAAGCATCTTGGTAAATTATGTATCACGATACACTCATTAGAGTTAAAAATGGACTTATGAGAGGCAAACAAAGGGTTAAAGTGCCTTATTCTCATCTTGATTACAGCATCCTCGAGGCGCTCGTTAAAGATGGGTATTTAGATTCTATCCAGAGAAAGGGTAGGGGCGTAAAACGTATTATTGATATCAAGCTTAAGTATGACCAAGACGAACCCGCCATATCTGAAATCAAATTTGTTAGTCGTCCATCAAGACGTATCTATACTGGCTATAGAGAGATAAAATCATCTCATCAAGGATACGGGCGTTTTATATTGTCTACCCCAGAAGGAATCATGGACGATAAGGAGGCTAAGAAAAAAAGAGTCGGAGGACAATTATTATTTGAAATTTGGTAATCATGAGTAAGATAGGCAGAAAACCAATTAATATCCCCGAGGGAATCAACATAGAGCTCAAAGACAACCAAGTAGAAGTCAAAGGGCCTAACGCTACTCTTCGCGTTCCTGTTTTGGCAGATATAGATATGAAAATTGAGGAAGGTCAAATTATTTTCACTTCTAAAAAAGACGATCGCCAAACTAAAAGTAATTGGGGGACAATGAGATCTTTGGTGCAAAATGCTGTAGATGGTGCTGGTCAGGATTATTCCAAGATATTGATTGTAGAGGGAGTCGGATTTAAGGCGAACATGGATGGCAAAAACCTTGTTATGAACTTAGGCTTTTCGCATCCAATTAAATTCTCTTCACCGGAAGGAGTTATTATTGAGGTAGAGGGTAATTCAATCAAGGTGTCTGGCGCAGATAAGGCCCAAGTAGGAGAGGCAGCTGCGAATATAAGGAATTTCAAAAAACCTGAACCTTACAAGGGTAAGGGCATCCGTTATAAAGACGAAGTAGTCAGAAGAAAATCTGGCAAGAAGGCAACGACAGGCTAAAAATAAAATGAAAAATTATCATAACAAAACAGATCTCAACAGAGCCCTTAGAAGGAAAAGGGTTAGAGCTCAAATATCTGGTACAGCTGATCTGCCAAGGCTATCTGTTTTTAGAAGTATTAAGGGTATAGAAGCTCAACTTATAGACGATACGGTTGGTAAGACTCTTTTAAGGGTTTCTTCTAAGGAAGCCACGGGAAAAGGCACAAAGACTGAAGCCGCCGAAGAAGTAGGTAAATTATTAGCCAAGAAGGCAAAAGATTTAAATATAGAAAAGGCTGTTTTTGATCGCCGTCATTATAAATATCACGGACGTATTAAGGCACTGGCGGACAGTGCTCGTGCAGAAGGACTTAAGCTATAATTAATAAGCATGGCATTTGAAGGAAGAAGAAAATCAAGTAGACCAACCAGAGAAAAGAAGCCCGAATTTGAGGAGCAGGTTGTTGATATCAGAAGAGTGACCAGGGTTATGGCCGGTGGCAAAAGGTTTAGATTCAGGACGACCGTTATAATAGGAGATGGTAAAGGTAGGGTTGGTGTTGGTATCGCTAAGGGTCTAGATGTCGAGACATCGATTAACAAAGCAAAAGCTCAGGCCAAAAACAACATTATTCAAATCAGCATTAAAAAGGGAACTATCGCCCATGAAGTTAAGGCTAAATATAGCGCTGCTCAAGTATTGCTTAAGCCCGCTTCTGCCGGACATGGACTTTTAGCAGGAGGTTCTCCTCGTCTAGTGCTAAAATTAGTTGGAGTGCAAGACGCTACGGCCAAATGTTTAGGGAATACTACGAACAAACTTACCAACGCATTGGCTACGATAGAAGCTTTAAAAAAGCTTAAAGTAACTAAGAAAAAATAAATCTTATGAATCTTCACGACATCTCTCCGATAAATAAGAATAAAAAGAAGAAAAGGATAGGCCGAGGCGGTAAGCGTGGTACTTTTTCTGGTAGGGGAATTAAGGGTCAAAAGTCGCGTGCCGGCAGAAAGATAAGACCAGCATCGCGAGACCTCATCCAACAGCTTCCTAAGCTTAGGGGGTCCAAGAACATGGGGGCAAGAAAAAGAAAAGCAGGAGTTCGGAGGCCTGTTAAAGCAGAGAAGGGGGCAAATAAAGAAACAAGCAAAAAGGAATCAGCAACATGATAGGTAAGCTTGTTAAACTCTTCAAACTGAAAGATTTGAGAAATAAGGTGCTGATAGTAGCGTTGATTTTGGCATTTTTTAGACTTCTTGCGAATATTCCAATTCCGGGAGTTGACCAAGAAGCGCTCAATCAATTTTTCTCTAGCAACCAACTTTTTGGTTTCTTAAACATATTCTCTGGCGGTGCGCTATCTAATCTTTCAATCGCCATGCTGGGCCTATCTCCATATATTACGGCCATCATTATCATGCAACTTTTAACCATGGTCTTTCCGAAATTAAAATCCATGTATTACGAAGAGGGAGAACAGGGTAAAACTAAATTCAATGCCATTTCGCGTTACTTGACAATTCCTCTTGGTGCTATGCAGGGTTTTGGATTTCTGAAACTTCTAAGTTCAAGGGGG
>JAHJZF010000030.1 GCA_018826645.1 Patescibacteria group bacterium
ATCACTATCGGCAACTTCTTGATTGCGATGTCGTTCACCTCTGATAGTTAGAGATTCGCTTGTGGCGTCAATCTCGATTCCAGAAGGGTCTACTCCAGCAACAGTCGACTGAACAACTATTTCTTCGGGGGTTTGATATACATCGATAGTGAGTTGTCCCTCCATTTCAGCAGAGAAGGATTCTTCTGCATTAGAAATTTCTTCTACCTCTACGTGTCTCTTTTTTCTCCTCATTGTTTCAATTATACCAGAATCTAGAAGACTACATGCATGTGGACAGGTTTTAGTCCTTGCGAGCTAATGCGCGGAGGGGTCTTTTTATGATTTCGAAGTCCCTAAAGAGGAAAAGCGCTGCCACAACCAAGATAAGAGTGGCGTATATCTTCGCATCTCCTTCTATGCGGAGAATTAAGAAATTAAACGTAGCATGGAGAAGGGTTGCGTTGATAAGCCCTACGATTGGTTGGTGTCTCATCCAATGAAAGGCGAGAATCCCCGAAGCTAATGCATGAAGAAGAGTGGAGCCTATACCCCTTATAATCGTAGTTTCTAAGACGACGTGAAATTCTAATATGTTGAATAGCGTGAAGATGTTCTCGATAGCCGCAAATCCCAAGGCCGCCGCTATCATATAAATCATGGCGTCTACTTTCTCATCGAAATACTTGCTGTACTTGATAATTAGGAAAACGATAGCAAACTTAGAAAACTCTTCGATAAAGGCGAAGGGAATTAGAAGTTTATTTTGATACGGGAATCCAGTTTGAGGAAATTGAGCATTGAGCAGTATCTCTGGGCTAAGCGCTAGGAAGGCGGCTAGAACTCCTCCGAGAAAGACGATAGCCACCATCCATTTGGGTTCGGGGTGGTCTCTATCTTCGAATAAGAAAAACCCAAGCCAGAAAAGCGGTGCTATTAAGCCAAAGATAATGGGTATGTGTAGGTCTACCATCTTTCAACTATTAATAAGTCGTCCTTTTTATTGCCGGGAAGCTTGTTCCAAACCTCTTCCGTAACGTATGGCATAAATGGATGGAGCATTTTAAGAGAGCTTCTAAGAATCGTAGTTAATACTTCTTGTACAGCTGCTTTGTCGGCTCCGCTCTCTTCGCGAAGGCGATCTTTAGACTTTTCAATTATCTTGTCGGCAAATTCGTGCCAGAAGAAATGATAGAGAAGTTCTCCGGCTTGGTGATATTTATATTCTTCTATATGTTTTGTAACTTTTGCTTCAACTTCAGCCAGTTTTTTAAGGTTGCGTTTATCTTCGGCAGTGTATGTTGGTTTGGTTTTGAGTTTATCGTTGTAATTCATTAGGACGAAGCGTGAGGCATTCCAAACCTTGGTGGTGAAGTTGCGATAGCCACGGATTTTGTTTTCAGAGGTCTTGCTGTCGCTCCCCGGCGCCGCTCCGATTATAAGGGACATGCGTACTGCGTCGGCTCCATATTTATCTATCATCTCGAGAGGGTCCACTCCGTTACCAAGAGACTTGCTGATTTTTCTACCTTGCTCGTCCCTGACCAATCCGTGGAGATATACAGTGTGAAAAGGAATCTCTCCAAGGGCATATGTCGTCATCAAGACCATCCTTGCTACCCAGAAGAAAAGAATCTCATAAGCAGTCTCGAGGACATCTGTCGGGTGATAAGCCTCTAGGTCAGTACCTTTTTTGGGTTTACCCTGAGCGTAGTCGAAGGGCCAGCCAAGCGTAGAGAAAGTCCAAAGAGCTGAAGAGAACCATGTATCCAATGTGTCTGGGTCTTGCTCCCATCCAGCACCTTTTGGCGCCTCAACGCCAACATAGGGCTTATTTTGAGCATCGGTCGAAGGGGCTTGTCCTGAGCTTGTCGAAGGATACCAAACGGGAATTTGATGGCCATACCATATCTGCCTAGAGATGCACCAAGGGCGAAGATTGTCTATCCAGCGGAAATATTCTTTTTCAAAGCGTTTGGGGATTATTTTTATCTGTCCATTCTTAAAGACCATTCGCATAAGTTCTTTAAGCGTTACCGTCTGTCCGTTTTTGATTCCTTTTATATTTGATTTGGGTAGTTTGAAAGGTTTTTCGACGTCTATAAACCACTGAAGCTTGGGCAGGGGTTCCACAATACCACCAGTGCGTTCGGCAGTAGAGATATTCTGTTCCACGTCTTCCTCACCAGTCAGAAGCTTTTCCTTCTTAAGCCATTCGACAACTTTGTCGCGGGCGTTGATAGTCTTTTCTCCTTTAATACCGTCGGGGCCGACCATCATGCGGGCATATTCGTCGATAACTTGCTTCATAGGTAAGCCATGGCGGAGAGACATCTCATAATCGATAGTGCTGTGTGCGGGCGTTACGCCAAGAGCTCCGGTGCCAAACTTTGAATCCACTTCTCTGTCGGCGATAATCTTGATTTCTAAATCTTCGCCTACAAATTTCACTTTGTACGTCTTGCCGACATATTTGGCGTAGCGTGCATCTTTTGGATTAACCGCTACGGCCGTATCGCCGAGCTTCGTCTCGGGACGAGTGGTAGAGATGGCGATTGGAAAATCTTTGGCATATCTGAATGTATAAAGCTTCGCACGAGCCTCTTTATATATAACCTCATCATCAGAGATGGTGGTCTGCCCCTTGGGGTCCCAGTTGACGACTCTGTGTCCGCGGACAATCAGTCCGTCGTCGTACATCTTTTTGAATATGGTGCGGACGGCAAGGTTACGCTCATCGTCCAATGTAAATGCCTCACGACTCCAGTCGAGGGACGCCCCCATTCTTTTAGTTTGTTCAGTAATGGTTCTGTGGCTTTCAGAGGCAAAAGCTTCTACGCGTTTTAAAAATTTATCTCTCCCTAAGTCGTGTCGAGATTTACCATCCTCCTTATATAGAATTTTTTCTACTTTAGATTGAGTGGCAATGGCTGCGTGGTCTGCTCCTGGGAGCCAGAGAGTCTTTTTGCCTTGCATTCGGGCAAAACGAACCATTATGTCTTCGATAGTTAATACGATAGCGTGCCCTATATGAAGGATACCCGTTACGTTAGGAGGGGGGAGCACCATAGAGAATTTCTTAGCTGTCTTTTTGACAACTCCTTTCTTAACCAAGTTGTCTGGATTAAAGAATCCAGATTTCTCCCAAGCCTTATATATCTCTGGTTCGCGTTTCTGATGATCGAAACGAGAGTCCATATTTAGCTTCATAGTTTCATTATATATAGAGAGCGTTGAAAATGTAGTGCTGATATACTAAATTTGTATCGCTGATAGAATATATCAGCGTGCCGTAAGCACGGCCCCATCGTCTAGTGGACCAGGACGCCAGGTTTTCATCCTGGAAACAGGGGTTCAATTCCCCTTGGGGTCACCAAAATATATGAGAATTCTAGCAATAGAAACATCTTGTGATGAGACGGCTATGGCCGTCGTTGATGCTAAGGGCGGATTGAAAAACCCGCGTTTTAAAGTTTTGAAAAGCGATGTCTCTTCTCAAATTGAACTGCATCGCCCCTTCGGCGGAGTGGTGCCCGGACTTGCCAAGCGAGAGCATATTAAGAACCTTCCTCTTATAGAGGAAGGGCTTGGGATTGAATGGGGGAAGATTGATGCAATCGCCGTTACAGTTGGTCCAGGACTTGAGCCAGCACTTTGGACGGGCATCGAATATGCTAAAAAGCTTGCGAAGGAGCACAGGAAGCCACTCCTCGGCGCCAATCATCTTGAAGGACATCTTATGAGCCCCCTTCTATCTTTAAAAGAGAAAGATAAGAATATCGCTCTGCCTGCAATTGGATTGGTCGTAAGTGGAGGGCACACGATTCTTTTGGCCTTGGAAAAGATTGATAAATGGAAGAAGATTGGCGAGACGTGTGATGACGCCGTCGGCGAAGCCTTTGATAAAGTAGGCCGTCTCCTAGGGCTTCCTTATCCGGGTGGACCAGAGATTCAGCGCGAAGCAGAGAAGGGTAACGCCTGCATCGAGCTTCCGAAGCCGATGTTGGATAGGAAGAATTACGATTTTAGCTTCTCGGGACTTAAGACGGCCGTAATGTATTATCTTAAAGGTAAGAAAGTCACTCCCAAACTTCGGGCAGATATGTCGGCATCTTTTCAAAACACTGCCATAGAGATTCTGACGACTAAGACAATGAGGGCCGTGTGGCAATATATGGCCAAGTCGGTTATCCTTGCCGGCGGTGTGGCTTCTAACAAGCCATTAAGAGAAGAGATGAAGAGAGTAGTTAAAAAAGAAGGTTTAGATTTATATGTGTCAGAGCTTCGGTATTCTACAGACAATGCTGGTATGATTGCTGTTGCTGCTTATCTTAATCACGAGTCCACCAGAGGTCGATCCGCCTCCGGCGGAAAGGGTAAGAAATATCGAATTACCGCTCAGGCTAATTTAAACCTCTAAATGAGTATCGAAATTAATAATTTCGCTATACGAATTTACCCCGCTCTCTAAGCGCGTGGAATAAGGTAAAATGACTTAAATGATTAAATACATAAAACAAGCAAAAACATCACAAACAAGCTTAGAGAGCGGGGTGCTCAAGTTAATAGTTAAATTAAAAATTTAAATTCACTTGGCATGTATCGCTTTTTAGAAATACTTCCTGGGGCTTTAACGTGGTCAACGCTTATATTAATGTTCACGCTTTCAGCTGTTGCCCCCGTCTTTGTAGCCATTTTTATCATCCTCTTTGATATCTATTGGTTTTTTAGAGTTCTAATACTTTCCTTGTATTTGGTTTTCACTTTTCGTCAGATGAGGCGAAACATGAAGATTAACTGGCTGGAAAAAGTTAAAAAGATTGATAATTGGAACGATATATATCACCTCGTCATTTTGCCGATGGTGGATGAGCCATACGAGATAGTCAAAGAAACGTTTGAAGAGCTTAAGAATACTAATTACCCCAAAGACAAATTTATTATCGTTCTTGCACAGGAAGAGAGGGCGAGCGCTGATAAT
>JAHJZF010000031.1 GCA_018826645.1 Patescibacteria group bacterium
CTTCGTCAGAATATACCGGAGAGGGTGTTTGGAAAGACAGAAGAAATCTTAAAAAAGCATAAGCCCGTAATTGATAAGATAATTGAATTAAAAGCACAGCTTATCGAAAGAGCGGAGAAGATAGACCATAAAGTAGCTTTGGAAAAAGCTAATGCATGGGTTGCAACTTTCTTCCAAACCATTCCCGTGATTAGGTTTGACAGGCTTAATTGGCTAGTTTCAAAATTAAGCACAGAAACAGAAAAAGAAGCAGAGGTCAAAAAAGCACCTGAACGAGCTGTTAGGAGGATAACCATTTCTGATACTCTTGAAGCTCGTCAAGCAACCACTGTCGGTGCGTTCGATTCATCCGAAGGTAGGGGGAACGACGTCAAGGTCGTGGTAGGCATTCCTATTGGCATGAATAGAGCCAATGTGCAGTCCACAGTAAGCGCTGTTAATAGAGGGTTGGCCAGAAACGGATTCGGCAGGATAGAAGATAATAAACAGGTTATAACATTCGAGATAGATCGAACTGATGCAGAAAAAACACGGCAGAATCAGGAAAAAGCGACGCAGAAAGCGCAGGAAGGGTTGGAGCCTGATGGGAGAATCGTTCTATTCGCTCCTCAAATGGAAAAAGGGCCCCAGCTTGCCGGTAAGGCGCAGGAGCAGTATAAGGGACAAGGCCATATTGCTATTGTCCCCGATGCTTATACTGACTCCAGTCCCGAACAGAATATTTATCCAGATGTCATGCTTCGTGTCGCGCTGGGAAGGGATATCGCTTTCTATTATAGCGGCAAGGATCCTCAAGGTACCCTCGCCAGAATAAATAACATCCTTACGAAGGTAATAGACGGATTCGCGCCGATAGGATCTATCAACGACCTATTGAACGTACTAAAGCCTTTAAGAATTCGTCCAATTGACTTCAAAACCATCACAGAATGGCAGAAGGCTCAAGAAGCCGTTGCTACAAGCCTGTAATACAAATCAACGTCCACTAGCCACCTTTCGTACCCATTCCCGACACAGCAAAGGTTTTTGTTTATATGTGCGCCCCTTCGTGATATAATCCATAATTATGGAGAGGCTGTTATATACTTTTAAACCACTACGAGGGACGGCATGACTGTCAAAAGAAACTACGCCAAAAAGAC
Organism: Patescibacteria group bacterium; assembly: GCA_018826645.1. Classification (GTDB taxonomy): domain Bacteria; phylum Patescibacteriota; class Minisyncoccia; order UBA6257; family Colwellbacteraceae; genus 1-14-0-10-42-22. Next base: position 1,143 of record JAHJZF010000031.1, read on the forward strand.
CACGATAGAACTTTCGGACGAACATTATTTTTTCCTAAAAGAAAAAGCCCTTGCCCTTCAGAAACAAAACAAGAACGCATCCATCGTTTCTATCATCCGGGACCTCATCGAAAGAGACCGTACCAAATGGAGAAAAGAGAAAAAATAGGACGTATTTAGAATGTTGACAAGCGTGGAATGTATGGTATATTTACGCTACTCTTTATAAGCTTTTTGCAGGGTTCAATAATACACGATTTGGGGAGTGAATAGAAATGAAGCGATACAAAATATTCATTAGCGGAGCACAGAAAGAACTGAAAACCGAACGTCGGGCCGTCAAAGAGTTTGTCTGCAAAGATGTTCTCTTATCAGAGTATTTTGATGTTTTCTTGTTTGAAGACGCTCCTGCAAAGAGTAAATCAGCGGAGAAGGCTTACATAGAAGAAGCACATAAATGCGACATTTATGTAGGCATCCTTGGACAGCAATATGGTGGAGTTGGGAAAGGAAAGATATCACCGACAGAAGCCGAGTTCCGTGAAGCCAAGGCAAAGCATAAAGAGATTTTGATTTATATTAAAGGCCAGAATACAGTTGATAAGCGCCGGGATCCTGGTGTGCAAAAACTTATCAAGGAAATCAAAAATCCCAAGGCCGGATATAGCTATAAGAGATTTAAGGATACATTAGACTTAACGCGCTTAATATATGAAAGTTTGCTCGAATTTTTGAAAGAAAAAGGCATCGTTGGCCGTGGGGCGTTTGATGAACGAATTTGTGTCGATGCCAAGATGTCTGATATTGATAAAGACAAGGTTAAGTGGTTCTTGCGCGTTGCCAGAGAGGAACGGAAATTTCCACTTAACCCCAAGTCGTCCGTTACGGATGTATTGATTCATCTTAATCTACTAAGAGACGGCAAGCTGACAAATGCAGCCATCCTGCTTTTTGGAAAAAATCCACATAACTTCTTCCTGCAGGCAGAAGTCAAATGTCTTCACTTGCCAGGTACGGAAGTATGTAAGCCCTTCTTGTCTTATAAAGTCTACAGCGATAATCTATTTGAGCAGGTAGACAAGGCGGTTGGTTTCGCAGTGGATATTATTAAGCAAGCAGTTATCCAACAAAGGCATACGCCTCAGTTTAAGCGGCCGTTTGAGATTCCGGTATTCGCAATACAGGAAGCAATCGTGAATGCCGTGGCGCATAGAAATTACAATGTAACATCCGGTGTCCAGGTTATGGTCTTTGCGGATCGGGTTGA